>JABEVJ010000192.1 GCA_013043985.1 Legionellales bacterium
GACGCTTATGAGTATTCTGGATTGCTTCGTCGTAAACTCCTCGCAATGACGAGCATTTTCGCCTATTTGTTGTTATTTCCAATTACGCGACAGCGACTATATAGACAAAAACTATTCATTGCCATTAATATCTTTTAGTGATACTATTTGCGGTATTGTCAAACATTTGGTAAAATTGCACATTCAAATTTTGTAGATATCGTCACCGCGAAGAGCAGAACGACGAAAGAAAAGAGGGAGTGTTTCAATGTTTACTCGTCTTTTAGCTATGCGGTTACCTCCTGGTCAATCGGCATTTTTATGGGGCGCCCGCCAAACAGGGAAATCTTCATATCTGAAACATGATTATCCCAATGCTATTTTTTATGATTTACTTAACACTCATGAAGCCTTACGATTATTGAAGCAGCCTTTTTTGTTGAGAGAAGAGTTACTTGCAATGGAAGCACCAGCTCTCCTGCAACCGATTATCATCGATGAAATTCAAAAAGTACCAGAGTTGTTGAATGAAGTACATTGGTTGATTGAAAATAAACGAATGCAGTTTATTTTATGTGGTTCAAGTGCGAGAAAATTAAAAACACAATCAACCAACTTGTTGGGTGGGCGCGCATGGCTCTATCACTTTTATCCGCTTACGTTTGTTGAGATTCCTGATTTTGATTTACTTCACGCTTTACAGCATGGTTTGATTCCAACTCATTATTTATCAGAAGGTCAATATCTTAATAATCATTTACAAGGTTATGTCGATACTTATTTGACAGATGAAATCCGAAATGAAGGTTTAGTTCGTAATTTAGCAGGATTTGCCCGATTTCTTGACGTTGCTGGATTAACCAATACAGAAATCATCAATATGAACAATATTGCTCGTGATTGTGGCATTGACCGACTGACGGTACAAAATTATTATCAGATTTTAATCGATACGCTGTTGGGGTATTTCGTATATCCCTACAATAAAAAAGTAAAACGAGACATCATTGTTGCCGCTCCAAAATTTTATCTGTTTGATGTTGGTATTGCTAATTATTTGGCACGACAATCAATTTTAGAATTAAAAGGCAGTACCGCTGGAAAAAGTTTTGAGCATTTTATTTTGATGGAGTTGACTGCTTATTTGGGGCTCAAGCGAAGGCGGGAAAATATTCAATATTGGCGGACAAAAACAGGGTTGGAAGTGGATTTTGTGCTAGGAGATGCTGCGGTTGCACTTGAGATCAAGATTTCTGAACAGGTTCATCAACAGGATATCAAGGGATTGCTTGCTTTTTGTGAGGAGCATCCTGATGCCCGAGCTTTTGTGATTTCACAAGATAAGCGGGCGAGAAAAATCGAGCTGAATGATAAACAGTCGATTTTAATTCTTCCATGGCGGAGTTTTCTAGAGAAATTATGGCGAGATGAAATTATTTAAGCTTTGGCGGCTCTAATTTTTTAACATCTGAATTCTCAGCTTTTTCAGGAGGAGAATATTCCTTTACTTTTTGGTTGAACAAGCTATAAGCACTTCGTGATGATAAAGATTTTTCCGCTTCCTTTGGATGTTTTTTTGTGATATCAGCAGGCTGCGGAACATCGGCTGCGGGTGTTTCCGGCAATTTTTCGGTTGTTAATTTTTTCTTTGCTCCGAAAGCCAATAAACCGGAAATGAAAGCTGTGGTAGCAAAACAAACCAGGGCCAAGACGGGGCCGCCAACAGCTAAACCAATTGCAGCAGCAATGAAAGGTGCATGAGCGGCAGTTGCATAGACGCCGGAACGTTTTGTTTTGTACAAGCAAATTTCATGTTCTCGCGCCGCAATTTCGTGTCTTAAATCACTAAAAGATTGGTGTGCTACACCAACATTTTTTTGTGCATTTTTTTGTAAAGTTTCCACTCTTGCTTGATGCTGCGTTTCTTTTTTATCAGCTTTTTTAGATGATTTTTTCTCAGCTCTTAGGAAATGAAGCAAACAGCGCGTTTAACTCTTTTGCGTTAGGATTTTTTCCCTGCTCAATCAATGATAACTGTTCCTCAGCTTCTTTTATCGCTTCAGCTTCTTTGGACAGAATATCCTTTGAAAGGTTCGCATAGGTAAATTGATCATCTGAATCGAGAGCAATATGCGAAGTGTCATCTAAAAGTTTAATTGCTTCGTCACACTGAATATCCAGGCCAGGCGTTGTTGCAGTAGCTAGTGTGTCAAGTGCTTGCACAAGGTAGTCTTTACTATCTTCATACCCAGATGTTATTTGAATTAACTTACTAAACTGATCAGCAGCAGTTTGGATTAATTTTTTAGTACTTTCGCTGTCCTTGGTAAGTGCTGCGTAGTTTACTAAATACTCGATAACCGGGAGAACCTTATTAATATAAGGAGCCGAAGTTTGCGCACTAATATCGCTATCTTGAGCCCATTCAAGCTGAGCATTTTTAATAATTTGAATTGAATATTGAGCGAGTTTATCAGGATAATTAATCTTTTTTTTATTTTCAGTAATGACAGCACTACTGAGATTAAGGTTATGAAGGAAATCATCAGCTATATCATTCAATTCATGGGCTTTGATTTGCTGATTCTGAAGTCTGAGGGAATATTCTTGTTTTACACATTCGGCAAGTGCACTTCGCAATAATTTGTTTTTGGCTAGTGTTATTTTTGTTACTGTTTTCATTATGTTACTTACCTCATGTGAATTATTGACAGCTAATTGCTCAAACTACCAACTTGTTTATAGTTTAATTATAATTTCAATATATTGAGGGAGTTTTAAATGTACAAAAACAAAGTCATCAATAAAAACTTGACATCGGTTCCTGAATCGCTTATTAATTCAAACTGATAAAATCATCGATTTACCAGGGTTAGGGGAATATGGAACTACATAAGTCATCTACTTATTATCAAGTTATCACTGATCTAAAAAACTATCTTAATCAACGCATTATCGGGCAGGAGCTGCTTATTAATCGGCTCTTGATTGCCTTGATTTCAGATGGCCACCTGCTCGTTGAAGGTGCGCCCGGACTGGCTAAAACAACGGCAATCAAAGAATTGGGTAAATGTATTGAAGGCAGCTTTCATCGTGTTCAATTTACCCCTGATCTCTTACCTGCCGATTTAACTGGTACGGATGTGTTTCGCCCGCAGGATGGTTCATTCAGTTTTCAAGAAGGCCCCATTTTTCATAACTTGGTATTGGCTGATGAAATTAATCGTGCCCCTGCCAAAGTGCAATCAGCATTGCTCGAGGCCATGGCAGAGCGCCAAGTGACTGTTGGACGCACAACCTATCCGTTACCCAATCTTTTTCTGGTGATGGCAACCCAAAATCCTATTGAGCAAGAGGGAACCTATCCTTTACCGGAAGCCCAGCTTGATCGTTTCTTAATGTATGTTTCTATTGATTATCCTAATGCCCAGGCCGAGAAAGCTATTTTGCAGTTAAATCGCACTGTTGCAAAACAAGGTGAGGCCATCATGGAAAATGTTCCTCATCTTTCGCAAGAAGTCGTTTTTGCCGTCCGTGAGGAAGTTTTATCGTTATTTTTAAGTCCGGCACTTGAAGAGTATCTCGTGCAACTGGTGATCGCCACTCGCCAACCGTTGGCTTATGGCTCTGATTTAGCAAAATGGCTGCGTTATGGCGCAAGTCCCAGAGGTACGATTGGTCTTGACAGATGTGCCCGGGCACATGCGTGGCTGCAAGGCCGTGACTATGTTTCGCCCGCTGATATCCATGCGGTGGCTTATGATGTACTCCGTCACCGTTTAATTTTGTCTTTTGAGGCTGAGGCCGAGGGAGTGACGACTGATCATGTCATTCAAGAAATCCTTAAACGTGTAGCTGTTCCTTAACAATGCTTACCGATATTCACGTCCAGCTTGAGCAACTAATCGCATTGCAACGCAGTGCCGAGCACGTTGCTCTGATAAATAAACGAAGCATTCAAACAACCAATGCAGGTGGTTACTTATCGCGTTTTCGCGGCAGAGGAATGACTTTTGAAGAAACCCGTGCTTATCAAGCTGGGGATGATATTCGCTTTATGGATTGGCGAGTCATGGCGCGTACTGGTCGGGCGCATACCAAACTGTTTTGTGAGGAACGCGAGCGTCCCGTTTTTATTGTTTTAGATCAATCAACCAGTATGCGATTTGGTTCTCGCGTGACCTTTAAGTCGGTCGTTGCAGCTCAGGCAGCCACTATTATTGCATGGGCAGCGGTGCGTCAAGCTGACAGAGTGGGTGGGATCATTTTTCATAACAGTGATTTTCAAGCCATTAAGCCACGAAGCCGTAAACAAGGGGTATTGCCACTCTTAAGGCAGATTGTTCGCATGAATCATGAGCAACCGGGTTTTGCGGCTGTTCCTCAGTTAGAACATGTGTTGAAACAACTTAGGCACATTTGTCATCCGGGCGCATTGGTTTTTTTGATTAGCGATTTTAATGGGCTAACGCCCGTTGCTGAGCAGCATTTGCGAAGCGTGGCTGAGCACTCTGAGATTATCGCTTGTTTTGTATCGGATCCTTTGGAGCGCGAACCTCCGCCAAAAGGATTTTACCAAATCACCAATGGCGAAAAAAAATGGCAGTTTGATACGAATTCAGGCGCGTTTTGTGATGAGTATCGCCAGCAATTTATTCAACACTATGAAGAGGTTAAAAAAGCGTTTGCTTCTCAGCGCATTCCCCTGATTGATATTGCGACGCCGGATGAGGTGGCAAGTGTGCTTTATCAGTCTCTCATTAAATTACGAGGGGTTGGAAAAAAATGAATAACGCAGGACCATTATTGAGCGGTGTACTTCAACAATTAAAAGATATCAAACAACCACCGCCTGTTTCGTGGTGGCCGTTGGCGCCTGGTTGGTATATCCTGCTTGGCTTAGTGATGATTATTGCGGTTATCGGTGCATATTATGCTTATCGCCATTTTAAGAAATGGCATCGCAAACGCTTGGTATTGTCTCAGATACAGGCATTAAAGCTTTGGTTTGCGGAACATGCCGACACACAACAGGTGGCAAGTCAGTTGTCGATTTTATTAAAACAGGTCGTGTTTGTGTCGTATCCTCCACAGGAAGTGGCTGGGTTGCATGGAGAAGATTGGTTATTGTTTTTGGATCGAGTATCAAGGTCATCCAAATATAGTCAGGGTTGCGGCCGTTTGCTGATGACAGCGCCCTATGCCACTCAGACAGATGAAAATCTAGATGATTTATTTCAGTTAGTTAAACAAACTATTAAGCGGTGTTTATAATGTTGCATTTGGCGACGTGGTGGGTGCTACTTTTGCTCCCGTTACCTTTTATTGCGGTTTATCTTCTTCCTCATGCCAAGCCGAGAGCGCAATCTGCTTTGCGCGTACCTTTTTTTGCACGTTTGCAAGCACTCGGTGGTGCATCCCGCCGTGGTGCTGAATCACAAGGTGGATGGGAACGTGTTTTAGCTTCGCTGATTTGGATTTTACTGATCATTGCTTTGGCAGGCCCTGAATGGCTGGGCAAACCCGTCATGATTCAACAAACAGGGCGCAATATTATGTTGGCAGTTGATATTTCGGGCAGTATGGAAATTGCTGATATGTCTTTGAACAATAAAACCGTGAATCGACTGGATATGATAAAGTCGGTTGCAGGTCATTTTATTGATCAGCGAGAGGGTGATCGTTTGGGGTTGATTTTATTTGGTACTCAAGCGTACTTACAGACACCGTTAACGTTTGATCGCCAGACTGTCCACAACATGCTAAATGATGCGACGATTGGCTTGGCGGGGCAAATGACGGATATTGGCGATGCCATAGGTCTGTCGGTTAAACGTTTGATGCAATATCCTGCCAAAAGCAGGGTGTTGGTGTTGCTGACAGATGGTGCGGCCAATATTGGGAGCGTTGATGTCATTGATGCAGCAAAAATGGCTGCTGCACATGGAATTCAAATTTATACAATTGGTATTGGTTCAGAACGCGCGGTTGTCCAAACTTTTTGGGGACCGCAATATGTTAACCCTTCAGCTGATTTGGATGAAAAAACACTCAACCAAATTGCAACACTGACCAAGGGGCAATATTTTCGCGCACACGATAGTCAAACACTTGAACAAATCTATGAGCGTATTAATCAATTGCAGCCGATTAGCTCCGATAAGCGAATTTTCAGGCCGATGAAAGTTTTGTATTACTGGCCGTTGGGATTTGCTTTACTATTGTCTGTTGTCTTGTTTGTTAAACAGATGAACTTTCGGTTTTCCAGTAGGAAGGTTGCTTCTCCACTGATGGACATATAAATGAATTTCATACAGTCATTTCACTTTATCCGCCCTTGGTGGCTGTTAGCACTGATTCCACTTGCGTTGCTGTGGATACAACTTCAGAGACGCTATCGTCAAAGCAATGAATGGGAAAAAGTATGCGATCCACATTTATTGCCCCATTTACTTGTCCATCAGGTTGGTTCGGGAGGACGTCTGCTTGCCAGTTTACTTGCTTTAGGTTGGTTTATTGCAGTGATAGCACTGTCAGGGCCTGCATGGAATCGATTACCCCAACCAGTTTATAATCAGAATAGCAGCCGGGTTATTGTATTAGATTTATCCAATGATATGCTGGTAAACGATGTGCCGCCTTCACGCTTGATACGTGCGCGCTATAAGCTGACCGATCTCTTAAAACAAAGTAATGAAGGACAAACGGCATTGGTTGTCTATAGTGGAGAACCTTATGTGGTTTCTCCTTTGACAAACGATACGAATACGATCAGCTCAATGATTGCAGATTTATCACCTGCTATCATGCCAGTAGCGGGTACCAATCTCTCATCCGCTTTGAACCTGGCTGCTAAATTATTGAAACAAGCGAATGTCGCTGAAGGACAAATCATCGTTATTATGTCAGGCAAAGCGGATGAAAACGCCATTACCAAGGCTGCTCAACTGGCTAAAGAGGGGTACAATGTTTCTGTGTTGGGTGTGGGAACAACCAAAAATACGCCAATTATGCAGACAAATGGCGAGTTTTTTCATGATGAGCAAGGTGCCATTGTTTTTAGCAAATTGGATACCAATAGTTTGAAAAAGCTTGCACAGAAAGGTCAGGGGCAATATGTAACTTTCAGTAATGATAATAGTGATTTAACGGCACTACTGGCTTCTGCTTCTACACTGGGTGAGTTACAGCAAGGCAAAGAAAAAGCGACGACTGATCTCTGGCAAGATGAAGGGCGTTGGTTGATTGTTTTATTGATTCCTCTTGGTTTGGTTGCATTTCGCCGTGGTTGGTATGGGGGTGTGAAGAAATGAATAAAACCGCTTTTCTATCTATACTCATTGCACTCATAATGACTACGCAATCTGCTTTAGCTTTTTCATGGCAAGACTGGTGGTCGCGTCCTGATCAGCAGGGGCAAAGAGCATTAGAGACTGGACAGGTTTCACTGGCAGCAAATTTATTTTCTACCCCAGGTTGGAAAGGAGTCGCTTATTATCGGGCGGGAGAGTATCAACAGGCCTATCAACTCTTTTCAAATGATAATTCGTTAGAAGGTTATTACAATCGAGGTAATGCTTTGGCACACTTAGGAAAATATCAAGAAGCAATCAATGCCTATGATGAGGTATTGAAGCAAAACCCACAATTCACCGAGGCCAGTTATAATAAAGCATTGCTTGAAGACTTATTAAAACAACAACAGAAACAAGATTCAAACTCATCCCAAAATAATTCCCAAAATAATTCAAGTAATGATAACAGTTCATCACAAGGCTCCGATCAAGCCAGCTCCTCATCACAAAACAACCAAAAAAATTCACAACAGGCCAATTCAACGAATAATCAACAAAATGCTGATCAAACACCACCTGGCAAGACGGATGAGGCTCAGCAGTCATCGTCGTCCTCACAAAACCAAAACAATACGCCCTCTCAGAAAATGAATCAGCAAAATTCGTCCTCATCGCAAAATCAGGCCTCAAACTCAGATTCTTCGTCGTCGCAACAACAAGATAGCTCATCACAAGACGGCTCTTCTTCACCTCAAAATAGTGGCTCATCTCCGAATAACCCAGCAGGCAATGAGCAACCCACCCAAACTGCTGCATCCACACAAAGTAGTCAACAACAAGCAACGACACAATGGTTACAAAGTATTCCAGATGATCCAGGGGGACTTTTGGCGCAAAAATTTTTGAGGGATCATGAAAATTATCAAAAATCAGCAACTGTTGCTGATTAAAACAAGTAAGGGGTCAGTCAAATGATATATTTCGCGCGGTCGCAAACTCATCACCGCTGGCTATGCATCTTGGCGATGTTATTTTTTTTGTTTGGCGCAGCGATAGCAGAAGCAACGGTGACAGCCAGTATTGATAAACCGACGTTAATGCTGGGAGATACTTTTCAGTTAAGTGTGTATGGTGAGGGTTTGTCTAATAATGCTGTGCCTGACTTAAGTCAGGTGGTCAACGATTTTGAGCTAATAAGCTCCAATCAAACCCAGCAAGTTGCAATGGTGAATAATCGCATGACATCTCAAACCGTCTGGATGTTTGTATTGGCACCAAAACATGTTGGCACCATGAATATCCCCGCTATTAGTATTGGTACTCAGCAAACCGCGCCACTAACAATTAAAGTCACTGATCCTGCTAAAAGCCAATCTAATAATGCTGCCGCATCAGATAACTCGCAACCCACGCCGACAACGCCACAAGCAGTGGATACAAAGCCTAATATTTTTATAAAAGCAGAATTATCCCCTTCGTCTCCTTATGTTCAATCGGAAGCTATCTATACTTTACGTCTTTTTTATAACAAACAGATTATCAATCCACAGATGGGTATCCCTAGTGCAGAGGGAGCCAATTTTATTCGTATAGGTGATAACCGGATTTATCAAAAGACAATCGATAATCACTCCTATCAAGTGATTGAAATGAAATATGCCGTTTTTCCTGAAAAAGACGGTATTTTAAGCATTAAAGGTCCAGAGTTTAGTGGGGACGTTACGCTGAATGACGATCAGAACTTATTTATTGGCGGTACTAAACCAATTCATGCACAAAGCAATACCGTGATGATTAATGTCAAGCCAATTCCTGACTCAGCTCACGATACCTGGTGGTTGCCAGCTGAAGATGTACAGATCAGTGAAAAATGGTCTTCAAATTTGGATAATGTTCAAGCAGGGGTACCCATTACACGTACTATTACGCTGGCAGCAAAAGGAACAACGGCGAGTCAGTTACCCGTGCTGATTTCAGCCAATCTGCCGGGCTTTCAGGTTTATCCTGATAAACCTACGCTGACAAGTAGTTCTGATGGTGAAACAGTTTTTGGTACCCGTATTGAAAGAGCTGCCTATATTCCTTCAGAATCAGGCAGCGTAACTATTCCTGCTGTCAAAATTGAATGGTGGAATACCCGTACCAACCAGTTAGAAACGGCAATCCTACCTGCGAAAACAATGACAGTAATAAAAGGCTCTGGCACTGCAGAACAAACTGATACGCCAAAGTCCACGGTGTCTAACCAACAGCTACAGTCTGCAAATATGATGCCGATGACACAATCATTGCTTGCCTACGTGCAGAAAGCCACTACTTGGTTTTGGATTGCATTAGTGTTAGTCATGATTTGGGTTGTCACGATTATTGGTTTCTTGATTGATAAGAAAAAAAGCGATGACAAAAACAGACAAATGATGAAAAGCCCTGCGAGCGATTCAATAAAGGAAGGAGAGGAATCACTGAAAAAACTGAAAGCTCAAATGGATCGCGCCGTGAAAGCGCATGATCCTCTTCAGTTCTCAACCGCGTTAATTGCATTGGCTAGACATACTTGGCCGGAAACCGAAATCCTTTCTTTGAGAGATATTGTGAAAAAGTGTCAGACAGTTGCAGCTCAAGAGGCGATTCTTGGTCTGGATGAGTTGCGTTATTCATATAGCAGCACGGGTTGGCAAGCGGATGTTACTTGGAAAGTGATTGCAAAAGAGTTAGTGAAAGCGTCGCACGATACGAAAAGTGATGACGATGTGTTGCCAAAACTATACCCGTAGCGGTAGAGTTTGAATGAAGTTCCGGGTTGTTATTTTCTGGTTGGCGGAGGAGTAGATAAGCCATATGTTCACCATCCGGCTTATCAGTTTGAGGATGAAATTATTCCAATTGCTGCTGAGTTGTTGTTGATGACTGCGTTGAGGTATACTGATGCTAACCTGAAACTTAACAAGGAGTTTTTATGACGGATATTTTTAAATCGCTTTGGTTAATGCCCATATTGCGGGGTGTTTTTGCTATTTTATTCGGTATTATTCTTTTTCTTTGTCCAAGACTGTCGCTGATCCTGATGTTAATGATTTTTGGTGCTTTTGTCATGATTTCAGGGATTTTTACCATTGTGATGGCCGTTGCGCGCCGTCAATATGATGTAATGTGGAGAACCTATTTAACAGATGGCATTGTTAATACGGTTATTGGTCTGTTGTTTTTTGTGTTTCCAAGTATGACCAGTCTTATAATCATCTATGTGATTGCTGCATTGGCTTTAGTTGGTGGCTCGATACAGATTGCAAATGCAATTGCGCTGCGTGAACTTTTTCCTGCAGTATGGCTAAATATGATTATGGGTTTGTTATTGGTGCTATTTGGACTGATTGTTTTTGTTCATCCAGTAGCAGGTGCTATCGCTATATCGTACGTAATTGGCTTGGTGGCGATAACTTATGGTGTTGTTGCTGTTGGTTTCGGGATGCAATTGCGCCAAGTGAGTAGGTTGTAGTATATATAGTCGCTGTCGCGTAATTGAAAATGTTCACAAATACGTGAAAAACGCTCGTCATTGCGAGGAGGCCACGACGAAGCAATCCAGAATGGTTGCAAGTGCTAAGATGTTGATTTTACGCTATTTTTACTGGATTGCTTCGTCGCTGCGCTTCCTCGCAATGACGAGCATTTTCGATATTTGTTACTAA
>JABEVJ010000193.1 GCA_013043985.1 Legionellales bacterium
CGAGCAATAGTTACTCATATTGTGAAGTTTTTATAATATTACTCTGGCGTAAAAGAACAAGTCAGAAATTAGCATTTTGAAGTATCTTGGGTATATACTTGAAATTTACATGTCATTACGTACCACGTGAGGAACCACATAATCCTCACCCTTCATCGCTGCCTGATAAACCTCGCCATCAAAAACAGGGCCTTTGTAATTTTTAAATCCTGGAGTCAACTCATCATTTGCTACTCTTCGATATAGATTTTCATTACCGACCAATTTGAGTGGGGCTTTCTTCATTAATGATTCTAAATGATACTGCTCCTTAGCTTTACCATTTAAAACTGTTACAACTTCATTTTCATGTAATTTTTCAAACGGGTGGAATACAGCATAGCATAGCGACTTTTCAATTTGAAGAATTTTTTCTTCTTTGGAATAAGCAGCCCAATCTGTGGCAAACTCATTATTACTCGCTAGCAATGCGTAATTGATTGCATCAAAAGCGACCGTCATATGATTAATCAAATAGCGAACAAGCTTTTTGTAATCCGCATTAATGAATTGCTCCAAATGTTGCTTCATAATCAACTCAAAACGATCAATCGTTTTTGTAATTGCCTTATTCAGAGCTTCGTCACCTATTTCGTCAAAAAATTTCCGATATTGTGCTCCAATCGATTGATTCTCAAAATAACCACATGCATTATCAACCTGGTTCTTAATGAAAAAGCCAGCTTTAACAGGCAGAATAAAATGTCCCAAGATCGCTTTAGTCGCTGCAATCGCTATATTTTCACCTGTTGATATCAGAGAGAGATTCTGAGCAGGATCTTTACATAAAACACGATAAAAAACAAACGATCTCACTGCAAAATTTAAGTCTTTTTTATCGAACTCAAATCGTTGATAATTTTGAAACGGTGTTAATTTTGGTGTTTTTGAAAAAATGCCAACAAACAAATTTTTTGCATGGCCAATTATGTTATTGTTGTTATTATTTACAACAACATTGAGCTTACTAACCGTCATTTGTGGCTTATTTACAGCAACGATATTGTTCGACACTCCATTAATATTGGCATTAGAGTTATTTAGAGATACCGGTTTTATTCCATATTGCTCATATGATTCCTGGCTAACGGTGACTAATCCGATCTGGGTAAATAGAAATTTATCAAGACCATTAGCTTCTTCATGAAAACATTCCCGTAAAAATAAATTATAATTGTTTTTACCTGTTTTTTTTAGAAAATCAGCATCTTCGTCTTGATTAAATCTTGCAACATCTTCTTGTGGTATCTGACTCCAAGCGGTAACCAAAGCCCTCAAAAATGCTGTCTTTTTTTCTGAAGTAAAACCATTTAATAGCCCTACTAATTCATCCATATTAGTAACATTTGTTTGACTGATCTCTTGTGCTATTTTCACTAGCAACTGATAAAAAGAAACGTTTTCTTCTTCTATGATTTCATTTTTATGCGCAACAATTGGCTTGGTACTTTTGGTTACCGCTATCTGTGGAAATTCCCCATTTTCAATATTCATATTTGCCGGATACGCTATTCCAATCCTTGTATAAATTGGGCTGTGAATATTATCATCTTTTAATGGTAAGTAATTATTTAAAAAGAATGTAAAATTTTTGCATTTAACCAACTCCAAAAACAAACTATCTGTGTTGTCATTGCTTGCGGGTCTTGGTTTGTTTGCATCAGCCTGATACATAGCACAAAGTGTTTGAATAAATTGTATTCTTGTTTCTTCTTGCTCTGGCGACTGCAAAGACTCAATAAAGACCTTGATACTATTTAAGGTATAAGGAACACTCGCTCCATAGAACAGAATACTCTGTATTGTTTTTTCTAAATAATGAGAAAATGAATTTTCGTGTGGATAAATATCAAACGGTGAGTCTTCAATAAGAATATTATTCTCCGCTTGATTTGGTGTGATTTTATCACAAATTGCCATTATTTTATTATCGATGAATTGATTACTCATGAAATTTGCATAATGTTTTTTAAAAAAACTATAATAATTATTTTCTTCACTCAATTCTAAGAACACTTGATCATCATTGAGTTGAGAGATCGTTTTTTCATGATTTGCATCATCAATGGCAAATTGTATGATTAATTTATCGAGAAAAATGCCTTTTGCTTCTTTTTCCATATTCATTAACAAATAATAAATAATCCGCATATTTTCTGGTGAATAAAGCAGATTGTCATTGTTTAGATCAGCAAAGAAATTTCTGAAATCTTCATTGTTATTAGATGTGTTTTTTAATATATCAACCAAAAAGCGATAAAATGAGATGTTTTTTGCCATGAGAGGGCTTCTCCAAAATAATTTTTAATAACCCATCGTAACCATGAAACATTAAGTAACTATTAATTTCTTTCAAAAAGGTAAAATAAATCGACGCCATCACCCTCTGTGCTGTGTTCGCTCTGCAAGCTAATATTATTTCGTAATTTATAGACTACTTTTAACGTATTAATCGGCTCAATCAAGCCTAAACTGTAGGTGACAGATAAACGTGGCGATAACACTTTACCTAACAAAAGCGAGGTGTTTTCTACAACTGAGTTTTGTTGCTGATCATATTCTTCCTCTTGACTAAGCGAGAGCTGACTCAGACCAAAAGCACTGGTAAATTGATTTTTAAGCTGGCTGGTTACACCCCCTCCCATACTTAATAATGACAAAGCTTGAACAACACTTGGATTATCTGCCTGCGTTGCTTGACTGGCTGGTCGTCCCAACACTAAATACGATAAAATATCTGACTGACTTAAACCTGCTGGCTCTGCAAACAAATGCATGGATGGCGCATTCAGGGTTCCTGTTATTCTCATACCAACAATCTGTTGACTGGAGCTATAACTGCTTCCTGTGCTTTTAGCACCCGTTACGCTACTAACTAACTGTACGGTTTTTACTGCTTCAATATTTAATCCCGGATTATTGATAGCTCCGCCTGTGTAAATCAATCGCCCCTGACGAATTGATAAATCTTGCCCATAAGCTTTATATTTTCCTTGTTCAATAGAGAGTGCTCCTGATCCCATCGTATCGCCGCCTGGCTTGTCTTCAACACGAACTGAGCCTGTTACCTTACCGCTTAGTCCTGAATAGCTAAACCGAATATTATCTCCCAAGCTGATTTTAATATTGCTGTAAATCTGTAATAACTGCTGTGTGGTTTGTTTGCCAGGAGTAACGAAAACAACATCGCTGGGTAGGGTCACTGTTGAAGTCATATCACGAGGCGTAATTGAGGCAAAAGGAATATTTAAGTTGCCTGTGATGCTTAACAGTGAATTCAACCACGTTACTTGCAAGTCAGGGCTGACTTTCACAACAGCATCATCGGTATTCATCACTAGTAAATCACTGCCTTTAACGGTAACATAAGTTGGAAAACTGGTATTTGCTAAATCGGTTTTTCCCGTAATATTCAATACATTTGATCCCAATTTTGCTTTTGCTGTATAAACAATATTGTCATTATTTCCTGTCGCATTCAGGTTAGCATCTTCCATTTTTACTCCTAAAACAGGAATTTCAAGCCCGCCATTTGCTAAACTTGCGCGCCCACTCACCAGTGGTTTGACTGTTGTTCCGGTAAAATGAAAATTAATTGCTAATTTGCCCCCAATATGAGCAAGTTGTGGAAAAAATCCGTCAATGAAGCTTAAATCCTCACTGCTTAATTGCAGAGCACCTTTAATTGGCGGTGCTGTTGATGCATCACGTCCTTGTGCACCAACAGCAAATTCAGCTTGCTGAATACATAGGTTACCGAGTGTGCCTTGCAGACAAAACGGCTTAAAATTAAAACTCTGCTGAGTCAACGTCAAATTGACAGGCTGTTTAAGGCTAATTTCGCCAAGTTGTTTCATTCCGACATTCAATGTATTGATTTTGCCTTGCCATTGTTTATTTACCAGGCGACCATTGGCATCAAAAACTCCATTTAGATTGGGCTCCGCCAAAACTATATGCAATTGATTTTGATTTTTTTGATTCTTAAAAGCCAACTGTCCATTATCAATCTGTGTCGCACCTATCATTAAATGTGACAATGAGACTTGTAATTGGCTGGTATCATTAAAATTGGTGTATGTGTCAAATACGGCATTCAATTTTGCAAGATTGGCCGTTTTCCATTTCATACTGCTTAGACTAAGATTACCCACAATATGTGGATTATTAAAGTCTCCACCCAGTGTGCCTTGACTACTGATACTCCCTTCTGCGTCAGGAATAAGTTTGGTTAACGATGGAATTTGCAATTGCCAATGCAGATTTGCTTGTGTTGGCGCGATACCACCATTAACCTGCAAATTTGCCAAGCCTGCTTTTAATGTCAGATGGTCTACTTCATAGTCATTTGCCTGAATCGTCACTTTCCCATGTCCAAGGAGGGGAAGCCCGTCAAACGTTCCTGTCAGGTTTTGCAAATCCAAGAAATAGCGAGGAACTGTTTCACTCATTATACCCTGTGAGTGCAAAAATATATTTAAATCACTGGTAAAACTGGATGTTAACACCGCTGTATTGAGTTTTTTAGCATCAAGATAAATATCCCATTTTAGTTCATTTAACCAATCTAATTGTCCATTTATCACAATATTGCCAACTTTTGATGCGGCCGTTAGTGACTCGATGTTAAGAGAATGCAGCGTGCCCGTGGTTTGATTGAGCTCCCATTTTCCTTGTAAATAATCCGCACCTTCTGTCAAAAAATTTCCCTTTGCATGATAGCGAGACAGTGACCCGGTAACTTGTAATTCTCCTTTTGGCAAGCTTAAAACCAAATCTGAATTAAGAGGGACATGCGCATTTTCCCATTGTAATATCAAGTGTGTTTTGTTTTCTGAGTCTAATTGGCCTGCTATTACTATATGAGAAATTTGATAGGTGCTTTCTTGCCAGGTCATTTGAGCTCCCTTCACATCAACTGCAGGGATGCTGATCATAAAGGGAAACCATTGGGAAATATGCCATTCAACCTGAAGTTCATCGAGTTTTACATTAATGGGAAGTTGAGAGTTGCGATAAACTAATTTTTTAATATGTAAATTTCCAAGTAAAGAACCGCTAATCACTTCTGCCTGAATATGCCCTGGAATCATCGCATCAACCAAACTCACCAAGGCAATTAAGCCTATATGCGTGCAGGAAAAAAAAACCAGTGCGCCCAAAAGTATCCCAAGCAGGCTGAACAATGTTCGAAAAATGGCTTTTTTCACAACCCTGCTCCCATGCTGAATTGTAGACTGTACGATTTACCTGGATCATTCAGAGGTTTAGCCAGGGTTAACTCCATGGGTCCAACAGGCGAAACCCATACTGCACCAATACCTACACTCTGCTTTAACAAAACAGATAAATCAATGCCCTGCTGTTTCACTCCAACCGCACTGCCTTCAGGATTTGTCAAACTATTTACCGCATTTCCAGCATCATAAAATACAGCAGCATACCATTTCTCGATTATTTGATGTTGAAATTCAACACTGCCAACCATAAGATACTTGCCGGGTCCAAGATCTTCATAACCATAGCCTCGGACGCTATCACTGCCCCCCGCAAAAAACTGTAAAGAGAGCGGAATGGTATTAATATCGTTGACGACGGTCACACCAAAATCCCCGCGAATCAGCAATCGACTTAATTTAGTCGGACTAAAAATATAATTGCCTGATAGTTCAGTTTGAATAAAACTCGTGCTCGAGGCAATCGCTTCGGATGCACCTCTCAGCGTAAATGTCATACTATGCCCAGAGGTTGGAAAAATAGGGTCATTAAATACACTTTTATTCAAAGTCAGTTGCGGCAAGAGTAACTGACTGGCCAACCATGGGTCGCCTCGCAAACTATATTGATCAAATTGTTCACTTAAGGAAAGTGTGGACTTCCACCCATACCAAAGATTATTTTTACCAACCATCATTTTTTGAGTATGACCTTCACTCGTATTGGGTGACTCTTGAGTAATACTCGCTGCGATAAAATATTGCTGTGTGATTGGATTTTGCCCAGGAAAAACGTAGCGGGCTTCAAGATTGGTTTGTATCTGAGAGGCTTGAAAATTTGTATTAAAATATTGCCCACTTTTTGTTATACGTGGGAACGTCACTCCTACTGTACCGCGAACTCCCGTATCTGTACCATAACCGATACCAAAATTATATCGCTCAGACTTGCTTGGCAGCAGGCTAACATCAATGGGAACAACATTCGTTGTATCATTTCGTACCCCTGGCTCAACATCAACAGATTGGAAATAAGGCGTAGCACTTAAATTTTGTTGCAATTTCAATAACTCATCTGGCGAATAGTCTTGCCCATATTTGAACTGGACGAAGCGCTGCAAAAAACCATCATCAAGCGAATTTTGTTTGAAAAAAACCTGGCCGAAGTAGTATTGCGAACCCGTATCGTAAACCAATTCCACTTCACTGGTGTAGTTTGCCAGATCGATACGAATGACGCTTGTTGTAAAATGCCCATTCAAAAAACCGTGTTGTGTAGCAATATTATTCAGATTTTTTTTAATATCATTATAAGATTCCGTTTCTAGTATTTGCCCCTGCTTAAGTGGCAAAGATTGCAGACTGGACTGAAAAAAAGGTTCTTTAGCACCAGCACCCGTTATCGAGATTGAAAAATGGGTGACACGCAAGGCTTCACCAGGTGCCACATAATAATCAGCTTCCCATTCATGCTTATTAAGTTTTTTCAAATGACTGCGGATCACTTTGGCACGAAAAAAACCAAAAGGTTGTGCAGCATCCAATATATTTTGCTTTCCAACTTCATAGATTGATTCAACATCAGCTTGAGTCAAAGGATACGCTTTTCGTTTTTGTTCGGTATTCAACCAGCTTATCGCATTTTTATTCGCTGCCTCAGGCAATCCAAATACCTTAAATTTAATTTGCAGGCTATTGGTTTGTTTATTTTTTTCCTCATTACTTTTGTCATGAAAAAAAGGCAGCGACCAGGCGCAGGCAACACTACTGAATAGTAACAAAAAAAGTAATGTTATACCAAAAAAACCTGCATTTTCTGCATAAATTTTAATTTTCAACCTGGTAACCCTTCTCCTAATAACCCGAAAAAAAAGATTAAGAATTGCTTACGGAAAATACTTAAAAAATGTTTATTTGGATAATCATCCCTTAACTTCGCTCCTGTAAAATAGCTGTATAGGCAAGAGAATATATAAATTATGCCTAAATTAAGAGCGGAGAAAATTATCATGCCTACAACACATTTTGCAAATATACATGCTGACTATTCCAAAAAAGCAAAACCATCTAATCTTGCCAAAGGATATACTTTTTTTGAAAATCCAACAAAGTGGGTTAGTAAAAAACTGAAAGACCATTCTGAAGAAACGGATCGTATTGATGCGGCGATGGAAAAACATCTAAAGAAATATCCACATGAACAAAATTCTTTGAACATAGCACACCTAAAAATAGAAGCAACCAACACTATGGGGCGTGGCTATGGCGTTACAGCCGTTCAGTCAACAGCGATTGCCCCGACGCTATTTTCAAATCCGCATTCTGATTCGCGAGCAAGATCCTATCAGATTACAAATGACGTAGCGCATAAAAATTCATTTACTTTGAAATAATTGTCATATGTTGAAAGTATTAGATTAGGGTCTGTTGACAATTGGTTCTTTAGCTGCAAAAAGAGTGTAATCGGTAAAAATTGGTTCTTGTTTTCGTTAAATAGCTTGCTATTCGCCTCAAA
>JABEVJ010000194.1 GCA_013043985.1 Legionellales bacterium
TCGGCTTATAGCTGTTTTAACAGCTTAAAAACTGAAATTGAGCGAGTTTTATGCGAAGTGGGCATGAAATACAAGATAACTTTTGCGTAAGTACTTATGGCTGGATTACCTTCATTCCAGAGTACTTGTTGTTTAATTTTACCAATTCGCCAAACATTATTGATGTGATGTAATGTAAACTCATAAATTGCGTGTGTATTGAAATAGTCCGTTTCTAAACAACGAAAAATAATTGCTGAGCAACGACAGGTTGCTTGTTCCTCAGTAAGAGTTATTTCTAAATTTGAAAAAATATGTTGTGTTTTTAATTTATCGAGTGATTTAATTCTTTTGTTGACATATTCCTCAGGCGTTAACGTTTCAAGTGTTTGCCTCAAGCTGGTATAGTCACACACAATTGGATCTAAAAAAACGCTCTTTAGCGCATCCCATTCTTTTAAATCAAAGCTATTTGCAAATTTAAATATCAAATTGCGAATTTCGTCCATCTCTTTTCCCTTCTTAAATACTGTTAATGAGCTGTCCGCCAAATACCCCCCCCATCAATCACCAGTTCGCTCGCGGTCATAAAGGTTGATTCATCTGAGGCTAGGTAAAGTATTGCGTAGGCAACATCATCAGGTTTTCCTATACGCCCCAAAGGTTGAATTTTGTCATGTTGTGCACGAAACTCGTCGTAACCCATTGCCGATTTTCGAGCCACTTCTTCTAATAATGGGGTTCCGGTGCGGACGCCTCCGAATGTCCATTTAAATTTATTATCTATTAGTTAGATGCCTTTGCTCACAATACCAAGTTCTTAAGCTGAATAATCTGTTCCAGAGCGTAGACTACAACTTGTTGATTACGCGCCGTGTGGGAGTCTGCCTCTCATTTTGCAGTTGCTTGTTTAAGACACTGATCGGTACGTTCAAATTCACTTATCAATATGCGTGTGGCTGACGCAACGATATCTTCGCGATGAGGGGCATCTTTTTTATTTTGAGTAAAAAATATAGTAACGACAATGGGTGAGCAATGAGGTGGCCAAATGACCCCAATATCGTTCGTTACTCCATAATCATTACCACCACCTGTTTTGTCGCCAACAATCCAGCCTTTTGGAACACCTGCTCGAATTCGGAAATGTCCAGTTGTCGTACCTTTTAGCCAGGTTTGCAATTGTTCACGTTGCGGCAAAGCTAGCGCATTGCCAAAAACTAATTTTTGTAGACTGATTGTCATTGCTTCAGGTGTCGTGGTATCACGCAGATCACCTGGAATGGCGGTGTTTAACTCTGGTTCCCAGCGATCCAGTCTGAAGGTATTATCACCAATAGAGCGGGCAAAAGCCGTCACTGCTTGAGGGTCACCTACTTGCTTCATCAGGAGATTGGCCGCTGTATCATCACTTTGCGTGGTTGCTGCTTCACAGAGATCAGAAACAGACATACCACTGGCAAGATGTTTTTCTGTCACAGGGTTCCATGGTCCAACGATATCGGACTTTGTATACGTGATGGTTTGTTGAAGCAAGTGAGGGTTTCTTTCACTTTTTTTCAAAATAGCGGCAACATCCATGACTTTAAAAGTACTGCACATGGGAAAACGATCAGTAGCATGATATTGGATATGCATATTATTTGCTGTATCAATCGCGGATATGCCTAACCGCCCGCCAGAAGAAGCTTCCAGTGTGGCCAGTTTTTCTTGAATTGATTGATTTTGCGTATTTTTGGCAAAAATAATGGTACTTATGAAAAATAACAATAAGCCCGTAACTAATTTGAATCTCACCTATTTATTTCTCTCAAAAAAACATTTTCACATAAGTACAATAACTAATTTATTGCTCGTATGCTTTAAAATTTTTCACTTTTTACCTTGCCATCAAATTGCAGGCAATCTAGGACACGATGCCGTTGAATGGCACTCAGTTCATCCAAGGTAAAATATCGATAATCGGAGTGTTCGGCGCTTAAGGTAATTTCGCTGCCATTTTGCATATCACACCTGAAAATGCAGGCGTGGGAATGATAGGCTTTATGAAAATACATCCCACTCATATAAAGGATATCAATGTTTACCCCTAACTCTTCATGACATTCACGAATTAATGCTTCGTGAATCGTTTCACCTGGTTCCAGTGAACCACCTGGTAATCCCCATCGATTCCCATCATAGGTCGATCGCAATTGCAATATCTTTCCCATTTCATCGGTAAATACCGCATGAACACTTAATCGAAACTGATCGTCAAAAGCCATCCTACTGTCCCCAAAACATAAAATCGATAATTTTACTTTTTTTTGTTTTTCTTAATGGTATGTTTCAGTTTGAGCACGGCAAAGTTGAGTTCGATGGTGGTTTCACTTTCATCCGATGCAGAATCATAATCCAGCAACTCAGTGATAAGTTCCCCCGTCCTTTGTAAGGTCTTCTTCTTCTGATTTTCATCCTCGATGGTTTGTACCTGTTTAATGGTATGGGTGATTTCCCTTAGTTTGGCAAATGCTTCAATAATAGCCAGTGTGGTTGCCGTTGCCCGTTCGCTTTTGAGAATGGTTGCCAGCATATATAATCCGCGCTCTGTAAAGGCAGTCGGTAGCTTCACTTTACCGCCTTTTATTGAAGTCGCAATTTGCGACTTCAATGGCATCCATTCATTTTGGGTAAGCTCAATTAAATAACCCTGTGGAAATTTTTCCGGATTTCTACTTACTGCTTCATTGATGCGCTTGGTTTCAACGCCATAGAGCTCTGCCACATCGTTATCCAGTATCACTTTTTGGTGACGCACCTCAATAATTCTGTCAGTGATTTGTTCGTATTTGATGATATCCATAGAAATGCTGCCCTTTCTCCGAAAATGTGATTGTTAAAGAACTAACGTTGTCCCTATTTCAATAGGCCATAAGTATATCATGTTTGATACAAGATAATATAAAACCAGCTTATCATTCAAACCATGAGTCCTGCCACCATTTCATCCAGATTAATGCCATGCCCATGAGGACGAAAAACGTAATGCCCCAACAGATGAATATGTTGCCACGCCACTGGGGAAACGCGCTTCAATCTGTGAAGCCCTTTTTGGTTACGCTCTCCTTCATAGCGTTTTAGCAGTTTACTCAAGATTGCCGAGTTGTAATAGATGATGGCATTGGCAACCAATCGGCCGCATTCGTTGCTCACCTCGACCTCTACATCAGTTCGACCAGCCAGCTCTTTCTTGCCATTGACTTCCGCGAGTGCGCCACGCAGTTGGTGATAAGCCTCGATCCGGTTTTGTGAGCGTTGAACTTGCCTTTGCAAATCGGGATCCATCAAATATTTCAGCGTATAGATGCTGCGTATGAGTTTGTCATATTCAAACAGGGCTTTTCGGGTCGGATTGGTTGTCGTGTATGTACAGAGTTTTTTCACAAGGATAGATTGGGTAATGTCTTTTTGTGCCAAGGTCACGATAATACGCTGCAACTCTGACCAATTTTCTTTAATCAACACTTTATTGATTTGACCAGCGGGCTTAATCAGGCATTTTTGATAATGATTTATGGAATCGCCACAAAATACACGCTTTATCTCCGTATTTAAGTCAGTAAAACGCGGAGAAAAAAGATGATTAAACCAGTCTAAAATACCAAAATTTGCCTTGTTAATACTGTGCATGTCACCTGTTACCGCTCGTGGCATAATCGAACTGGTGTTGCTTTGTAAAATATCAAGGGCATAGTAGCTTTCATGTTCATGCGCACCAATCACTTCTGTTTGCAAAGGCACATGATTGCATAATAGCGTATAAGCAACGACGCCGCGCCCTGTACCATAATATTTTTTTGAATGGCGAGCTTTAGCCGTGAGGCGAGATTGGATAAATTTTTGTCCATCAAGACTTCCATAGCGCACATCAAAACCACTGTCGTAATAGTCAAAAATAGGCAGTTTCTCGATGGCTTGGCAAAGTATATCATTAGCCATTTTCAGGGTTTCGAGGCGTAGATATTGCTGCCTCGTTTCACGTAGCGTGTCGTAACTAATGTCGCTGATTTGTGCCATTTTATGCAATCCATGATTCAAAGCCTGGGCTAAAATGCTGGCAAATAACTCACCCTGTTGTAATTTCTTTTTACTTCGATAAGTCTGCAAAGGCGTGAATGCTTTCATAAACTGACATTGTTCTTCTACAAAAACCAGCAAATCAGTGATATCGCAGGCGGGCAAGCGTTCATATAGTTCGTGCTGAGGCCGCTCAGACATGACGCTTTTAATTTTGCGGACGATCATTTCACCGCTTTTCTTGTCATATTGCAAGTGAGGCAATTTTCCTTTTTTCAACTTGCGGTTAAAGGTTCGCCACAAACGATTCAATTCGGTACACAGTTGCTCCAATGTTTCATTAATCGGGGCATGCAGGCGAGTCAAATCAAGGGTTGGCATGATGCTTGCCAGTTTTTCCTTGGGAATAAGGATTTGTTCAAGGCTTTGGTGGCGTGTACTATCATGAAGATAAAACTCGCCACTTTGCAGCCGTTTGCGTAATTGCCGATATAACCAATATTCATATCGTGATGAAATAATCACGTCTTGGCCAGCAGTATTTTTTTCCAATAGGTAGGTACGAAGTTTTTTAGGAATAAGTGCAATCAACGTTGACTCTTGGGTGGGAAAGGCGGCCTCTTTATCAAACGCTCGCCAATGGAGTGTGAGTCCTGCATGTGTCTGACGGTTAAAATGGGCAACCAGTGCGATAATGTCCTCTTTGGGTAAAATGGCATGTGCTTTGATCAGCAGCTCTTCATAAGGAAGTGCCATCGTAATCGTGTCATCGATGAACAGCCCAAGCAGTTTGGCTGTTGGCTCACTCAAGTTGTCCTGGTCTTTTTGTCCGGTGAGCCGAGACTCTTTGACAGCCTGCTTGATCTGGCCATCCATTTCACGCGTTTTTGCCAGAAAAGCTTCAGCAACATTGTCAGTTAATTGTTGATAGCGCACAAAAGCATAACATAATAAATAGAGATTGGTTTGCCATGCTTCCAACTCACGAAGACGCGATACAGAATGAAAATGTACCAAACTGGCGTAATAAAAAATGTTCTGCTTTGAGATGCCCAGAGTGGGTAATAAGGGAGCGGCAATATCATAAAGGGGTTTTAATAGGGCGAGTTTACTCTGCTCACTCTGCATCATGCGAAACTGGAAATTTTTTATATCCTGCCTTAAAGCGGATAACTCGGACAAGGTTGTCTCCGTTGCCAAAATTTTTTGCAATTGTTGATGTTCACTCTCACCGACCTGGGTATCAATTAATTCACGAAGCCTTTCGCGCTCGAGTTGTAATACAGCACTCATGAGATTTTGCAATCCCGTATACGTAGGCCGCAACATGCGCTCTTTCTGAAGCCAGGCAATGATTTCTGTCAGAAGGAACGATTGATTGGCATTTTGCCTTACCAACTTGAGTAAATGCTCTGTTAAGCGTGCTTCATGTTGTTTTGACCAAGGTTGATAGCGAAACAGTACCAGTATACGTTCGCGTTGATGGTAGTATTCCCATTTTTTGAGGGGTATGGGCTTCCAGTTTTTATGTGGGAAATAATAATGTAATATAAACACTATGTCTTCTTCAGGCACCTCAGACCAACTGAATTTGAAGAACCACTGTTTAGCTTTAAAATAACCTACCTGCAATGCAAAATAAACTTTAGCCGACAGACTGTCTTGAGTTTCCATTTCTTGCCGCTCTGCTTCTGTCAGCGTCAGATACTCCACACGCTGATGATCGTCAAAATCAGGCAATCCATATAAAGCGAATTGCTCTTCCTCGCTTAATAACGTAAGACGCTTATTGGTGGCGCGCTCGGTCAATTTTTGTATCCTCAAGACGATGTCTAAACATCGTTTATGTTAATTTATTGCGATTTACCATTTTAGTGCGTATTCTTCGATGACATGGATATCTGTAAAATTTAAATAAATGCTGGTCGTTGCCAGTCGATCGTGCCCTAATATTTTTTGCACCGCTGCTAATGAGATACCTTTTTGTAAGGCAAGTGTCGCAAAGGTGTGTCGTAGAATATGGGGAGTCACTTCTTGCACTATTTGAGCACGATTGGCAATTTGCTTGACAATTTTTTGTGCTTGCCTCGTTCCTACAGGAAATTCATTATGAATGGCAAAATAATGCTCGAAGAGAGTTTGAACACGTTTGGACATGGGAACCACCCGTTTTTTTGATTTTTTGCCATGAGGTCCTCCTTTTCCTGTAATGCGTAATGATTTTTGCTGCCAAAGAATATGTTGTGGCGTCAAACTGCATAACTCAGAGACTCTCAGTCCTGTATCGAGCAATGTCCAAATAATCAATTTTTCTAAAAGAGTCTCACATACCTGACAAAGCTTATCCGCCTCTTCGGCTCTGAGTGGTTCACGTACAAATTGGTAAGCCATGATCATCTCTTTGGTTAAGTGTTCGCAGTTAAGCATAAAAAGCGAATTAAATTCGCTTTTTGTGAAAACATTATTTAATCGGTTAATTGCTGAAAAGGCAAGCTCTAATTGAGGTGTGCACTATTGCTTGTTTGGAGAAGACTCGCTCGGTTTGCGCAAAGAGTTCGCCTTATTAGGCGGAAGGCGAACTCTTAAGAGGGTTAAACTGGATACCTAATTTTGAAGAGTTTCCAATGCGACATCAACGTTGATATACTTTTGGTACAAGAATTAATAGGGCTTTGAGGGCGGCATGAAATGGGTGAGATAAAAATGCGATTAAATTTTTTTGCATTAATGCGTTTTCTTCGAATATCATTCGTTGTTGCAGTGGTGATGAGTCCATCCCTCGTGTTGGCTAATCAAGCATCCACACAAGTTAATCCAATTTGCGGTACTTGGAAATTGCTTTCGGTGATGGATGTTGATTTAGGAACACATCAAGCATTCCAGCCTTATGGTAGGCATCCACAAGGTTATTTGAATTATTTACCTGATGGTCATATGGCCGTTATTATGGTGAGTGGCGACCGATTGACTCCCTCAAAAACAACAGTGACCGCACAAGAGGCCGCCAAATTGTATTCACAAATGACCAGCTACTCGGGTACGTACACGCTAAAAAGCAATCAAATTATCCATCATGTTGAGGTGGCTTGGAACCCTCGCTGGACAGGAAGTGATCAAGTGCGTGACTATAAAATTCAAGGTAATCATTTGACTTTAACCATGAACTTAAAGATAAAAAAAGAAGCAATTCACTCAATTTTGGTATGGGAAAGGGCAGGAAAAGAATGCCAAAATCATGAATAGCCATAAAGGTGATTGTATGAATAAATTTAAGAGAGCACTATTATGCGGAGCATTGCTCTTTTTGTGCGCTTTAAAACCATTGGTGGTGATGGCTGCCCCTATGGATATAAGCAAAATACGACCACTGATAGCCAGTTATATGGAGCAATATAAAGTTTCTGGTGCTGAGGTTATTCTCCAAGTTAATGGCGAAAATTACGTATATTCTTTTGGGTACATGAATTCAAATAAAAAAACACCTATTACACCTCAAACAATTTTTGAACTAGGGTCAGTTACAAAAACATTTATTGGATTATTACTTTCTGAGCAAATATTAAGTGGGAATCTAAAATTAAATGATTCGTTAGCAAAATATGTTTCAGATAGCGATTCAATCGCTATAAAAAAAATAACCCTATTGGAATTGGCGACACATACTTCTGGACTACCATTTGGTGTACCAGGGCTACCTTATAATGCGTCACAATCCCCTGAATATAATGCTGTATACACACACTTTCTGCGCACATGGACATCTGAGCATACTCCAGGTTCTGGCTTCATGTATTCTAATATTGGATTTAGCATCCTGGCAGATGCATTAACTATGTCTACCAATTTATCGCTCTCTGAATCAATGCAAATGGGTATTTTTCAACCTTTAAACATGAGGTCATCGATGCTGACTGTTACCAAAAATTGGAGTAAATTATATGCGCAAGATTATACATCAAATAACACGCCTGAAAGAACTCCAGAGACAGGTTTACTGGGTGGATCATGGGCGATGAAATCATCAGGGCAAGATATGACTCATTATTTAGATGTCGCTATAGGTAATTTCAAGAGCCAACCATCAGTTGTAGCTGCAATGAAAATAGCTCAGACAGGCTACTTTAAATGTATTAGTAACGGAATTGAGCTGGGATTAGGATGGATTATTACCCCTCTTGATAAAAGCACAGTATATGAAACATTAATCCACGCACCTGCGCATTTTAATTTGGGAGCTTTTAAGCCAGTTTATAAAATTAAGAGTCCAACCTATAATGGAAGTTCATTAATTGATAAAATTGGAGCAACAGACGGATTTCGTACTTATATTGGAGTTATACCCAGCATGAAATTAGGTATTGTTATTTTAACCAATAAATATACTGACAATACTGGGGAATTACAAAATATAGGGCGAAAAATATTATTTAGCTTTATGGACAATGCGCAATCAGGTATCAAACCAAAAAATTTATAATCAACACCATTTAGAGAGTGCTAAGCACAAACCACATTAAGAATAAAAGGAGCATTTTCATGATTAAGTCCTCTTTGCATCGATGTATTCTTTTCAGCTCATTTATAGCCTTATATATTTTGATGCAACCCTATGCTATGGCAGAAACGAGTGCCAACCAAAAGATGATCCGCCAAACGATGAACGCATTTATGCAGGAATATCAAATTCCAGGTGCCGCAGTCGCAGTCATCGACCATGGGAAATCAAAGGTCTATGTATTTGGTCTGGCAGATAAAAAAACCAAAAAACCCGTCACCTCGGACACTATCTTTGAAATAGGTTCGTTAACTAAATTATTTACAACTTTATTATTCTCAGAAGAAATAAATCAGCATCGATTAAAATTGAGTGATAAATTAACTCAGTATGTTTTACCACTAGCTGACACCAAAAATCTGAATCAAATAACACTGGAACAACTCGCGACTTACACGGGAAGTTTGCCGTTCAACGCACCTGACTCTGTCAAAACAGAGATGCAATTACAGCATTATTTAATGACTTGGCAGCCTGAAAACCCCACAGGTACAGTATGGCAATACTCGAATATGAGCATCGGCTTACTCGGGAAAGTACTGCAAATCCAAAATCAACACTACATCGAGCAATTATATCAACAGGCTATTTTTTCGCCCTTGGGTATGACATCAACCACCATTACCTTGAGCCCTCAAGTGAAAAAAGTGCTGGCACAAGGATATACAAATGACGGCTCACCTGCTGAGGCAAGCAACACAGGATTATTTCCTGCAGCAGGTGCCGGAAAATCTACAATTCGCGACTTATCTCATTTTTTAGCTGCGGCAGTGGGATTACCGAATACCCCAAAAAATATTCGATTGGCGATGCAAATTGCGCAAACACCTCGTGCATCGATGGGCAATGTGAGTCAAGCTTTTTCATGGCAATTAACGACATTAAATAATCCGCAGTTATTGCAAGCCCCTGAAAATATGAATATGAGTGCCACACCGATTCAATGGTTGCCCTTAGCAGATCAGCATTATAACCCTGATATGCTGATTGATAAGACTGGTGCAACTTATGGGTTTCGTGCTTATATTGCGGTTATTCCAAGCCAGCAATCCGGTATTGTTATTTTGACAAATCGTTATGTTTCAAATGGTGCTATTGTCAATGTAGGTAGAAAAATTTTAGTCACTCTTGATGGGGGGCAGAATACATTGGCAAGCCAACACCAATAAAAAAACCTGTGGAAGCAACCCTGAATTGAGTATAAAAATGAATTCCCCATCATCGCATTGTGCTATCGCTTACCATCAATTTGGTGAGCCATCAGAGGTATTAACACTGACGCAAGCGACCAAGTTGGTTTTAGCTCCTGATCAAATTCGGGTGAAAATGCTATTAAGTTCGATTAATCCATCGGATTTGATCACCATACGAGGAATTTATAAAGAGAGAATGGCATTGCCCCGTGTAGTGGGTTACGAAGGTGTTGGTATAGTTGTAGAAAGAGGGGCAAATGTCAATTTCCCTCCAATGGGTTCCAGAGTGCTTGCCTTACGGGGCGAAGGAACGTGGCAGGAGTATGTGGTTGTTTCTGCAACAGAGGCCGTATTGGTACCTAACGAAATTGACGACCAAACCGCTGCTCAATTATACATTAATCCGTTGACTGCTTGGACAATGTTACAAGATGAGATCAGATATCATCAAGGAAGCACGATTGCGATGAATGCAGCAGGCTCCGCTTTTTGCCGCGTCTTTATTCTATTTGCAAAACTTTTTGGATATGAAATCATTGCCATTGTTCGAAATAATTTTTATACGGAGCGTCTATTAAAAGCGGGAGTGAAAGAGGTTATCGATTCATCCACTACTAATGTTGAAGAAGCCGTTCTTGATTTGACAAATGGTCAAGGTGTGGCTGCAGTTCTCGATGCAATTGGCGGAGAAGAGGGAGATGGATTAGCAAAGTGTGTACAAAATGGCGGGAAAATGCTTCACTACGGCTTACTTTCAGAGAAAGCGTTATCTATGCAAACCTATCATGCACAGCTCAAAAGAGGACTAAAAATTGTGCCCTATCGTTTACGTGACTGGGTTTACAAACATGATATATCTTATCGACAACAGGTTTTTTCTGCCATGATGGAGGCATTGATCAATGCCTGTTTCTCTTTACCTGTGGAACGTGAGTATCCTCTTGAGCAAATTTTTGAGGCAGTGAGGACATCAGAAGAGTCGAGGCGGAGCGGAAAAATTTTGCTGAAGTGCTCATCCCTAAAATAAATTTGCCATATTAATATTAAATAAATCAATATGGACATTCGGAGGCGTCCGCACCGGAACCCCAATTCATGAAGGCGAATTTCCCCACGCTGACGTGGGATAGCTTTTTGCAATCGAAAGCACAGACGGGCAATGGCGATGCACTGGCTCTGCTCCGCCGTAAAGCGCAAATCAATAACGTGCCCTCCGGCAATTGGGTGCATCAGAGTGCGAAAAAACTGGAAGCTCCGACCGTGGTTCTGCCGTCTCACCCCTACCAAATCGATCTACGAGGCAATGTACATTACACGGTTGCTGATGGCGGCACTGTCATTGATAAAGCGAGCGGTGTTGAAGTGAGCAAGATTACCCAAGAGGCGGCTTTTCTTGCTTTAAAGCTGGCTTCGTCACGTTTTGCAGGTCGTCCGCTTGTAGTTAGTGGCGAGGAATCATTTAAACAAAGTCTCATTGCCTGTGTGATCGAGAAAGGATTGGATATTCATTTTGCGGATCCAAAAATGGAGCAAAAATGCCAGGAAAAACAAACGATTTTCCATAATATGTCATTTGCTGCCGTTGTCAGTCCGGCCTTGTTGGCCTATGTTGATGCCCGCAATGAGCTGCGGGAGCGAATACCGACTATTAAGCTACACCGTGCGTGGGAGGCAGAGGATGTGGGTGAATTTGTTTATCAAGGTACGCGTAAATTAGCTGATGGCAGTGAAGCTATTATTCTCGAAAAAGAGGGAGTGATGCTGGTCAAACCAGTGGATAAACTGAAGGAGCCTCAGAAAATGAAAGTAGGCCAAGTATTGCGGCTTGAACCGCATGGATATTATGTTGAAATTGAGCCACAAAGAACCTTATGAGGAGAGCATGGTGCTTGCTAGCAGGGTTGAGCACCTTTGTTTGATATTTTCCATCATAAAACTACATTTAGTGTAGTGTTATGACTAAAATCATCAGGTAACTCGTAACCGCTCGATAAACCGCCCCTACCGAAACGTAATGAATTCTGATAGGTTATTTTTCATTTAATTTCAGGAAGCAGCTTTTGTTGGCAGTGATAA
>JABEVJ010000013.1 GCA_013043985.1 Legionellales bacterium
AAGCTTCAGTGCTAAAACCTTAATTACGTGATAGTAGCTAACCTATTAAAATTTAACGTTTTTTTCTCAATTTATGTGTCGATACCTCAGGGTATATATGTTTGATCATGAATGAAATACCTTATTATTAAGCCGCACCAAACACAATGGCTAATCTGTCCATCGCATCATCGAGTTTCTCATTGCTGGTTGCAAAAGATAAACGAATACATCCAGGCGATCCAAAAGCTGTTCCAGGAACCACAGCTACGCCCGCTTTTGTTAATAAATAATCGGCAAGCTGCACATCATCACTCAAGCCTCCGTCGATATACGGCAGTGCGCGGCTGATATCAGGGAAGCTATAAAAGGTACCCTGACTTGGTAAACATGTTACCCGTGGCATTTTTTGCAATGCATTATAAACACGGTCATGACGAGTTTTAAAAATTTTAACCATTTCAGTAATACAGCGTTGATCACCATTTAATGCTTCTACACCTGCATATTGAGCAACGGAGTTAGGGTTGGAGGTGCTTTGCGACTGTATTTTAATCATTGCATCAACAATAGCTTGGGCACCCGCTGCATAACCAATTCGCCAGCCAGTCATCGCATAGGCTTTTGATAACCCATTGATAACAACCGTTCTGTCCTGTAACTCAGGACAGACATTGACGATATTGCAGAATGGATAATGTGTCCATAAAATATGCTCATACATATCATCACTTGCGATGAGTATATTAGGATGGCATAAAAGAACTTCGGCTAATTCAGTCAGTTCTTCTTTTGAATAGACCATCCCAGATGGATTGCTCGGGCTATTTAACACGATCATTTTTGTTTTTGGGGTAATGGCTAGTTCAAGCTGAGTAGGTGTGATTTTAAAGTGTTGTTTAGCACCCGCCTCAATAAATACAGGCGTTCCTTCTGCCAAACGCACTATATCAGGATAAGAGACCCAATAAGGACAGGGAATAATGACTTCATCAAACGCATTAATGACGGCCTGAACCAAATTGAAAAAACTTTGTTTTGCACCATTGCTGACAATAACTTGCTCAGGACGATAGTTCAGTTGATTTTCTCGTGCGAATTTATCAGAAATGGCTTGGCGCAACTCAATGATACCTTGAACGGGTGTATATTTTGTTTTCCCATTATGAAGAGCTTGTATTGCCGCATCTTTAATGTGTGAGGGGGTATCAAAATCGGGTTCACCAACGCCTAAATTAATAATATCGCCGCCCGCTGCCTGCATTTTTTTTGCTTTGGCATCCATGGCGAGGGTAGGGGAGGGCTGTACATTGTTTGCACGGTGAGAAATAATAGAGCTAGGCATGATGAGATTTTAAACTCCAGTAACGTATATTATGATCAAGCTAAGAATATAACATAGACTCTGCACGGCGACAATTTGTAGTCAAGGATTCCACAAAACTGGATTGTACTCCAATTTTTCATGGTTAAATGTTGTTATTCCCGCGAAGGCGGGAAACCATCTATTACCTTGCAAGCTTGACGATGGGTTCCCGCCTTCGCTGGAGTGACACAACAGACCCTAATTTAACTATTGATATTTAATGGCGAAAATTCGTTTTGCCTCTTAACCACCTTATTGGATTGTTTAGCGCCAAATGCCTGACCAAGCTTGAATAAACCATATCCGGCAATTAACGAACTTATGCTAATAACCACGGCACTTGCTGGTGGTAAAATTTGAGCCTCTTGAGTCGCATCTAGCTTGTTAGTCAGATTTACCAGTTGTTCTACTAATACTTCAACGGTGGCATTATTACCAGCAGATGAGATAAGTGATTGAATCGTCTCGGATGCCGATCCAAGCATATGCCAATTATAAAGAGGAATAGCTACCAGGTTTGTTACATACATAATACCTAACACTATTGAACCAGCTCCGGTTATGATGAGCTCCTTGGATTTTGTTGTTGGAGTTTTTGTAGATGTTTCTTCTATATCATGTGGGAAGTGCATTACATCAGGCATATTTTTTTCCAGTTAAATTGTTTAGGTTTATACTCAAGATACTTCATATTTCAACGACGCCAAAATTCAGGGGAGAGTAACACCAGTAAGGTGAAAAATTCAAGCCGACCAATCAACATCGCAAAAATAAGCAACCATTTTGCAAAAGAATTGATCTTTTCATAGCTATCGGCAACCGCACCAAGACCGACACCAATGTTGGACATGCTTGAAATAAGCGCACCGATTGCCGTGGGATAGTCCAGCCCTGTGGCGAGCAATAATAACATAATTACAATAAAAACAATGATAAAGATACCCATAAATCCCCATACCGCCTGCAGCAATCTATCAGATAAAACTTGATTTCCCAGTTTTGCGGCGATGACAGCATTAGGATGGATTAAGCGCTGAATTTCCCTGGTTCCTTGTTTGTACAACATGAGGACACGAATCAGCTTGATACCTCCACTCGTTGAGGCAGCACAAGCCCCTATCATGCCTATCAGCATTAAAAACAAGGGAATAAAAGTCGGCCATGTAAAAAAAGGCGCAGTTAAAAATCCGGTCGTGGTCATAATCGAAATGGCATTAAATAATGATTGAACAAATGTATCCCAGGAATTGTTGTAGACATGATAAAGCATTAACATTCCCATGGTGATCATAACCGTCAATGATGCTATTCCAACATACAACCTAAACTCGGGGTCACGCCAATAGTTGACAAGCGTTCCTTTTTGCATGGCAATAAAGTGCAATGTAAAGTTGGTACCACCAAGAAACATAAAGAAAGCACCTATCAAATTAATGGTGTTACTGTGATAGTAAGCAAAACTGGCATCATGCATCGAAAATCCACCTGTCGAAATCGTGGCAAAACTTTCGCCAATTGCATCGAGAAGTGTCATGCCTGCTACCCAATAGAAGATTGCGCATAAGAGAACCAGACCAACGTAAATATACCATAAGGCTTTAGCGGTTTGAGTCAGCCTGGGGGTCATTTTGGCATCTTTTGCAGGTCCAGGCACTTCTGCGCGATACAACTGCATACCTCCGATCCCTAACATGGGCAAAACAGCAACGGCTAAAACGACAATACCCATCCCCCCTAAAAATTGCAGTTGTTCTCTGTAATAAGATATAGCCTGAGGCAGGTAATCAATTTCATGAAGAACACTTGAACCCGTCGTGGTAAAACCCGATACGGTTTCAAAGACAGCATCGGTAAAGGTTAAACTGGGGGTTTGCGAAATCATGAGAGGAATAGCGCCAAAGATACTTAAGACCAACCAGAACATGGCAACAACTAAAAAGCCATCACGTGATTTCAGTTCATGATGTGAGTGTCGGCAGATGAACCAGCATATAAATCCTGCACTGAGGGTAAAGATAAAACCAAAGGTAAATGCTATCGATCCACCATCTTGATAATAGAGCGCAAGCGCAAGGGGCGGCAGCATACTCAAGCTAAATAGCATGACTAAGAGACCAAAGATTCGAAATACGGTAGCAATATGCATATATAGTCCTCGGAATTGAGTCTGCGGCGTTGTTGTTTTTGACGCTCGCCATCGTCATGTATATACTCATGTGTGTCGAGTATATTAAATCTACAAAAACGTCACACTCACCTGAAACAGCCGTTCAACTTCATTTAAATAGTGTTTGTCTACTAAAAACAAAATAATATGATCTTCTGCCTCGATAACGGTTTGAGCGGTTGGGATCAGTACTTTGCTTGCTCTGACAATCGCTCCGATATGGGTATCTTTGGGAAGTTTGATGTTCGCTAGTTTGCGCCCGATAACATGGGATGTTTTGTCATCTCCATGGGCAATGACTTCAATGGCCTCAGCAGCACCACGTCGCAGCGAATGAACATTGACAATGTCGCCTTGACGGATGTGAGTTAAAATACTCCCTATAGTGGCTTGCTGAGGTGAAAAAGCGATATCAATAGTTCCCCCTTCAATGAGATCCACATAAGCGGTACGAGTAATCAATGCCATCACATGCTTTGCACCCATCCGTTTGGCTTGCAGGCAAGACATGATATTGACTTCATCGTCATTTGTCACAGCGCAGAATACATCGATATTCTCAATATTTTCATCAGCTAAAAGCTCACGATCAGAGGCATCGCCTGCCAATACAATGGTTTTGTCGAGTTTTTCAGCAATATAGCGTGCACGTTCCTGCCCTCGCTCCAGCAGTTTAACTTGATAGTCATTTTCCAGACTTTGAGCAAGCCGAAAACCAATATTTCCACCACCCGCAATCATAATGCGCTTATAGGGATTTTCTAAACGACGCAAGGTAGACATGACCTCTTTGATATGTGTACTGGCCGCCACGAAAAAAACTTCATCACCAATTTCAATGACGGTTTCATTGGTAAGCTGGATAGAGCGATTACTCCGATAGATAGCAACGATCTTTGCCGGATGTTTGGTTAGGTAAGTGCTTAAATTTTCCAGTGTCTTGCCAATCAGCAGACCGCCAAAATAAGCACGGATAGCGACCAATTGAGCAAGCCCATTTGCAAAGTCCAAAACCTGGAGTGCTCCCGGATATTGAATTAAACGCATAATATAGTCGGTCACTAATTGCTCTGGGCTGATTAAAACATCTACTTCAAAATGACCTTCGCCAAATAAGTCGTTTTTTTCAATCAAATACTCATTGGCTCTTACACGGGCTATTTTGGTTGGTGTATGAAAAAGTTGATACGCGATTTGGCAGGCAACGAGATTAACTTCATCACTGTTAGTGACGGCAATCAACATATCGGCATTTTCAGCGCCCGCTTGTTTTAAAATATTAGGGTAGGAGCCAGAACCTTGAACTGTGCCTATATCAAGGCGGTTTTGCAGGTCACGCAAGCGGTCAGCATTAGTATCAATTACCATGATATCGTTTTCTTCACGCACTAAATTCTCAGCAAGAGTTCCACCTACTTGCCCTGCACCAAGAATAATTATATTCATCCTGTTAGACCTCCTCTCTCGAGGGGGCTATTTTCCCATCAAAAACATATTGTGCCGAGCCTGTCATATAAACAGTTCCTTGATTGGGTTTCCAGTCAATCGAGAGGCTTCCACCGGGTAAAATGACCTCAACCTGAGTATCCAGCATTTCCCATAATTCGCCAATCACAACAGCCGCACAAGCCGCGCTGCCACAAGCAAGTGTTTCTCCTGCCCCGCGTTCAAAAACACGTAGTTTTATTTTTCCCCGTGAAAGGCATTGCATAAAGCTAACATTGACTTGTTCAGGAAAAGCAGAGTGAAAGGAGAGCTGCGACCCCAGGGTTGTTACATCAATGGCATCCAGATCACTGACGGCAATAACGATATGAGGATTGCCCATAGATACAGCACCAAAGTAAACGATTTGCTGATCAATTTCCAACTCATAACGAAGTTGTTTTTGCGGGTAGATAAAGGGCAGGGCAGAAGGTGACAAGTTCGGTTTGCCCATATCAACCTTGAAACGCCCATCGGTTTCATACTGGACCGTCATTATGTTGGTAGGGCTGGCTACTCGAATACTGTCTTTATGACACATCGCCCGTTGCCTTACAAAATGAGCCAGACAGCGGACACCATTACCGCATTGTTGAACTTCAGAACCATCAGGATTAAAGATGCGGTAACCAAAATCCACATCAGGAGTGGGAGGGGGCGTGACCAAGAGCAATTGATCAAAACCAATCACTCTATGACGATCTGCCCATTGCAGACTGAGGTCAACATTGGGTTCAAAGGAATAGCTGAAAGTAAAAATGATAACAAAA
>JABEVJ010000195.1 GCA_013043985.1 Legionellales bacterium
TTTGAGGCGAATAGCAAGCTATTTAACGAAAACAAGAACCAATTTTTACCGATTACACTCTTTTTGCAGCCAAAGAACCAATTGTCAACAGACCCTATTAGGACGGGAGGGTTTTTGATGAATATAATTAAACCAAAAATTGCCGTTTACAAATTCACTTCTTGTGATGGCTGCCAGTTAGCTTTTTTAAATATGGGTATTGAGCTCGTTGCATTGCAGGAAATGATTGAAATTATCCATTTTCCTGAGTTTGGAATATCAAATCCCAATATTTCTGCCGATATCGCTTTTATAGAAGGCAGTATTTCGACGCCTCAGGAAAAAAAGCGTATTCAAGCCATCCGTCATGGCAGTCGCTTTTTAATCACTATCGGTGCTTGCGCAACAGCGGGCGGCATTCAAGCGCTACGTAATTTTTCCGATGTAAATACATGGGTAGCTGATATTTATCCGCATCCGGCTTCCCTATCCACATTAAAAACCTCAACAGCAATTTCCCATCATGTCAAAGTTGATTTTGAACTGTGGGGATGCCCCGTCAATAGCGCGCAAATTTTAAATGCGTTAAAAAGCCTGTTAATGAATGCCACACCCACAGCCAGACGGGATAGTGTCTGCATGGAATGTAAACGTCAGGGTCATATCTGTGTGATGGTAACAAAAAATATTCCTTGTATGGGACCCGTTACTCAGACAGGTTGCGGTGCTATTTGCCCTCATGCTGGTCGAGATTGTTATGGTTGTTATGGCCCTTCGGAAAATCCAAATAGCCAAAGTTTATCTAGACGTTTTTCGAATATTGGCTTATCTGGGGAAGCAATTACCCGACGATTTCGCTTTATTAATAATCAGGCTCCCGCGTTTTTAGAGGCAGGAAATTTAAATGAAAAAAAATCTAAATAAACGCGAAATTAATATTCCCATTTTAACCCGCGTGGAGGGTGAAGGGGCATTGAATTTACAAATCGAGGCTGGAAAAATTACCCGCTTAGAATTAGCCATTTATGAACCACCGCGTTTATTTGAAAAAATTCTTGAAGGACGTGAACCAAATGAAGTGGTAGATGCAGTGGCTCGTATTTGTGGGATTTGTCCCGTTGCTTATCAAATGAGTGCTGTACACGCCATTGAAAGTTGTTTTGATATGGCTCCTGGTGAGTGGGTGAGAAATATGCGGCGACTTTTCTATTGCGGAGAATGGATAGAAAGTCACAGCATACACGTTTATATGTTAGCTGCTCCCGATTTTTTAGGTTATTCATCCATGACCGATATGGCAAGGGATTATCCCGATATCGTGCGTGATGGCATGAAAATTCATAGTTTGGGTACCCGATTAATGGCCTTATTAGGTAAACGAGCCGTGCATCCGGTTGGTGCCTGCGTAGGTGGTTTTTATCATGCCCCCAGCCTGGAAGAAGTGCATAATTTACTGGTGCAATTTGAAACGTGTTTGCCCCTGGCTGAGGCATTGATTCCTTTTACCGCAAAGCTAAATTTTCCAAAGGCAGAACACGAATTTACAGCTGTGTCATTACATCAGCCATCAGAATACCCTATAAATGAAGGACGTATTCAATCAAGCTCAGGTCTGGATATTGATATTAGCGAATATATGGATTTTTTTCAGCAGCATCAAGTTGCTTATTCTACCGCTCAGCATTCAACGCTATCAGGTAAAACCTATCTGACCGGACCCTTAGCTCGAATTAACCTGAATTATAAGCATATACCAAAAAACATACAGCGTTTACTGAAGAAAAATCAAATCCACTTTCCCAGTACGAATATGTTTCACAGTATCGTTGCACGAGCAGTGGAAATTTATTACGCTATGATAGAATCGATTAGATTAATGCGGTTATATGTTACACCTCCAGAATCACGTATTAAGCTTACAGCAAAAGCTGGAAATGGTTATGGTTGCACAGAAGCCCCGCGAGGTATCTTGTGGCATTATTTCGAATTTGCTGAAACTGGATTGGTAAAGCGTGCACGCATTATTGCTCCTACCAGTCAAAACCTGTCACGAATAGAGGAAGACTTACGTCATTCATTAGAGGAGTATGGGTTGGATAGATCAGATGACGATTTACGTTATTACAGTGAAAAAATTATCCGTAACTATGATCCTTGTATTTCCTGTGCCACCCATTTTTTACGTTTGAAAATTGAGCGGGTAGATAGCCAGCTATGATTCATATATATGGCATTGGCTCGCCTTTTGGCGCAGATCAAATTGGAAATATTGTACTTGATGGCTTAAAACAAGTCTTAGACAAAAATTCAGTCGCTATTCAGTATGACGTTGGCTCAGGGTTTCAACTAATTGAATATATGCAAGGTGCGAAAGAATTGCACATTATCGATGCCATGATCACTGGCCAGCTACCAGGCACCCTCCTTCATTTTCATGTGAATGAAATAACACCATTGTATAATCCACTCCTGTCTACCCATGGTTGTCATTTAGCCGAGATTATTGAGCTGAACAGAATTCTAGGGTATTTGCCCGATAAAACATTTTTGCATGGTGTGGAAATCGATCGTGATAACCAGTTGACAGATAAGCTTTTGCAATCTTGTGAGATGCTGGTGCAGGAGTTGGTGCAATATATTTTTAAGCCAAACTAATTCGGCCTACCTGGAGCCTCAACTGGTCCATAAACTTGTTCAAGAAGCCATTTTGTCCGGTTAAGCGTAGCGGAAAATGTGTTTGCAAACTCGGAGGCGACTTTTTCTTTCCCCTCTTCCCAATAACCCTTCATACCCAGCTCAAGCCAAACCATGCGAAGAGCAAATTGCTCGGTTTGGTTAATTTTATTTTGTAAGTCAGGATGTTCAGGTAATTGATTTAACATAAGATCATGCAGATTCACATCCATTTCAAAGATATCCTGCTTCAGCTTGACCTGGATAAACTGTGGATTGGGATGAATAATAATAATTTTTTCAACAAAGAAAACGGGCGATGCAAACTCCAGACTTGTCTTATTGAATCGTGGAAGCTGAGATAAAGCTTCAAGAGCCTTTGGTGTTAATTCCGAAAATGCGTTTAGCCAGTCCATAATAAACATCCTTGGTATATTCGTTGATGGAAGTTTATCACGAAAAATACATGAATTCAATAAAATTTTAATCTATATCCATTTTCCTCTACGTACCGCGGCTTGTCCGCGGTATCCACACGATATTGAGTAAAATCAGATAGTTACGCGACAGCGACAAATTATGTGTCGATACCTCAGATTCGCCTATTTAGAAAGAATTATTATTATTTCTTTCTAAATATGAAATCACCTCCGACTTTTCATGCTTATCAAGATAATGAAAGTAATCAGATTCATTTATTTTTTGTCGGTAAAAAAATGCTGATGGTACTTCGCTGGTTTTTAAATCCATTGTTTTTAATTTTAATGAGAGATCTAAAATTTTATTCTCTGCTTCAGGTGAGATAGATGATAAAGATAAAGTCTTTTCTTTTTCAATCATAGCTTTTAGAATCGATAGGCTCCTTTCCAGTTTTGGTTTTTTTTCTACATCATATTTATCGATAGAGTCTTGTATTTGTAAATATTCTTCCTGCAAACATTTTTCAATATATATTAAAAAATCAATCGTATTTACTTCTACTGATTTGCAATTTTTTAATTCGTCTAATCCAATATTGCCATAAAGTAAATAAAAATTCTCTACATCAGGTTTAATATCCACTATCTGAATTGTCTCATTATGAAATGGGTTTAATATTAAATCTAAACCTTCTGAGCCTTTGGCCTGAATTCTTTCAACCATTATTGGCTTACCTATTACAGAAGCAATAAGCTGACGATCTTCTTCATCAGCAAATTTAGCGGTGTCCGTATATTTTGTGATCAGCTTTAAATAATCTGCTTTATTTACATCATTTATTTCGACTTTTTTTATCGCATAAGGCATTTGGTTAATATAAAAGAGTTCATCATTAAAAAAAATCATAGCATTTTTACGCTGTAATAATTTAATGATATTGTTTAATGGAATTTTTATTGGATCAATTTCCATTTTAAACATGGCTACACCCATTGTCTTCAACATAGAATTATCTTGAAAAAAGTTGTTTAAGATAAAAATGATATTAAAACGACCTAATTGCAAATCGTCTTCAACTTTTTTTGGAACCCAATGAAAATATTCTTCCTCACCATTATAATCTGGCAATAGATGCAGTAATTGAACTGCCAAAAGTTCAATAAGCTGACAGCCAGCAGCTCTTACTAAATTTTCTTCATCATTAACAGCAAGCACTGGAAATAACGAAATTTTTCCTGGTTTTGCCGTGAATTTTTTATTCAGTTTCAGCACACTGTTTTCGCCACGATAAAAATAGGTATCACCTGCTAATTTCAGAATAACATCGAAACTTTCCGGCGAAATATTAAATTGATATTCTGTTACATCATGTGAATGAACTTCTTTATTAAACAAAGGTTGTTCATTGTTTATTTTCTGCAGCCCAAGTTTTTCTAGGCAAAGCTCTAATTGCTCTTTGATATAAGCTTCATTGAGCTTTGCTGAAAATTTTTGGCAAGGTGTTTCTTCCAGGTACTCTGGTATTCTTTGCCATGTTATCCAATGGATACTTTCTAAATGCTCTTGTGATAATCGCTCTATTGCAATGCCTTCTTGAAATTTTTGATCAAAATTTTTCAGTTTATCTTCATCAAGTGGAAATATTATAAGAGCTTTTCTTTTATTGTTATAATAATATAATTCATTCATTGAACGAATGTATTGTGAACTTGCTATTGAGTTCAGCGCTTCAATAGTGGGTATTTCTGACATCCATAATAGACCACACCCATCTGTTTCCGGCTCCTCAAGAAAAAAAGAGATAGTTTGATCCTTATTTAACAGCGCAAATGGATAGTCACCTTTAGTTCGATTTTCTATACTTAACATCACCCCTTTAATAAAAGGGTTCCATTTACTTCCACTCATTTCACAATGTATACTTCTGTAATCTGAAGGATCGGAATATATTTTTTCTATTTCTTCTCTACTGAACAACATAAAATTTGCCTGTTTATAATAAAAATTGTTGCAATTATACAACAAGGCCAAATAATAGTCAATTCAAACTTTTTTGCTATTCCGCTCGCCTATTGATCATTGCGCGTAAGAAAAAAATTGTATTTCAGGGTTAATTTGATGAGTAGCAAAAGCCGCCATAAATCCTGCTTTCCATACAAATGATTGGATTGTCCATTCATCACAACATTCGTTATCGGCGGTAATTAGCCTGGAAGGATGTAGTCCAATAGAAAAACTTTTTAAATCCTGACTTAAACCTTTTCCGGTCGCCTTGATAAATGCCTCTTTATGCGCCCAAAACTGAAAAAAGGCCTCTTTTCTCTTTTCTTCATCAAGCTGGGATAAATAAACATATTCGATCGGCGAAAAAAAACGTTTAGCTATGCCATCATCGCTTCTTTCCAATTTCACTTTTTCGATATCAACGCCAATTTCAGCGTCCTTGGTGATCGCAACAATTGCTTCATTTTCACTGTGTGATAAATTGAATTGTAATTGATATTTTTTATCCAGATAAGGCTTGCCATACTCGCCTTGGAAAAAAAAGAGTGCGTCAGGTGAGCAATGGAGAAATCTGGCTAAAATATTACGCAAACAGGCATGAAAAAAGGTAAAGCGCTCTCGATGGATGGGAAATTTAAATTTTGAGGCTCGTTCTTTTTCTGTTGGCGAGAGAAATTGACTATATCCAGTACTGTGCAAATTGGCATCATATGATATTCCAATGAGATACACATAGCCGGATCCACATTCCATCTGTGTGGGCAGAGGAAGCCATTGAGTCAAATCACGCCCCTCTTAAGCAACGTTGAGTTGCAATCTTAGATACGGCCCATTGTAACTAAAATTGGTGGTATTATTAATGCTGTTAACAGTATAGGCATCAATAAAATCGCTTGATTCGGCATTAAAGTAGTCAACTACCACGTAACCTGCCTGAATATCCATCGAAGTTCGAGGATTAAACGCATACATATAATCAAGACCAATTTTCGCATCTAATTCTGGAACAACCGCTGTATAACTATCATTTTTATATTTATTGTTGATCTGGGTAATTGGATCAATGGCAGCAAGACCTGGCGGAGTCACTATCGGCAAGGCATAACTCTGTTCAAAGCTTGAGTCCATATTACCAACAAGTAGAGCCCCTGCTAAAGTTCCAACAACAGAAAAATTGTTTCCTAAATGAATACTGGCATCTATTCCCGCCCGCGGGCCTATGCCTTCAAAATCACTGGTATTTTTGTAAGTGGCAGTATACGGTAGAGTTGGATCGACCGGAATGAAGACGAATATCGGCCGAATGATATCTCCACCATAATTTGCTTTGTTGGTTGTATCAATATCAGCAAATTGCAAACCGCCAAATGGGTGCAAAGATAGGCGATTGCCAATCATAAACAATTGTCCAAAAGTCAGCGTAGCCGCATTGAGTGTTTGCTCAACATCCGCCGATGCACTATTTATCGTTGTTTGAAAAGCCGGGATCGCAGCCAATCCAATAGGGAGGAAAGTGAAACCAGCATGGGGTTTGTCATTCACTCCATTGACGATAACGTCATTTCCTAATGAATCGACTGAATCTGAACCAGATTGATTTAAATAAGTATAAGATGCACTCATATCACGGCTGCTACCTGGAAATAGGTAGCTGATATCCGCCTCAACACCCCAACGCCAGTTATTGGTAACTGACTCATTGTTAAATTCCTGCTCCCCTTCACTCGTTATGATAGAGGAAACCTCGGCATATTGAAAATTAGTATTGGATTCCATATACAAAGCTTCTAAACCAAAACTCCAGATGCCTGTACTCTCTGGAGCAAGCAAAGGAGTTCCTGTTGGAATAGCCATGTTATCGCCAGGAGTGCCTGCAAGAACAATCGAGCTTAAGCCAACCATCGCCAATGCCAATGTCATTTTGGTCTTCATTAGTAATTCTCTCCCAAATTTTCCTTAGAAAAGGCGTAAGGACATCGAGCGACATTACGCTTTGAAATCTGTCAACAGACTCATCTATTTGCTTGAAATAAAAAAGGCGTAAACAAACGTTACGCCTTTTTTTCTAACGCTTAAGAGATTAGGCAACGTTTAATTGTAATCTCAGATAAGGGCCATTGTAATTGAAGTCAGTGGTAGTATTCACGCTGTTGGCAGCATTTGAGTCGATGAAATTATTAGTCTCAGCATTAAAATAATCAACGACTTCATAGCCCACCTGAATGTTCATGGAGGTATTGGGGTTAAATGCATACATATAATCCAACCCTAATTTGGCATCCAGTTCAGGAACAACTGCTGTATAGCTATCATTTTTATCTTCAATAGCAATACCCGTTTCCGCTACGCCGAACTCAAATTTTGAATCCATATTACCCACGAGCAATGCAGCACCTACAGTACCAACAATGGAGAAATTGTGACACAGATGAACGCTGGCATCCATCCCTGCACGGGGACCCGCACCGACAAAATCACTGGTGTTTTTGTAACTGGTTTCATAGGGGGTTACTACGGTGGGATCGGATAATGTGAGGGTAGGAGGAACGATGGTTGTCAGTGTCAGAGTCCCGTCATAGTTGGCTCTGTTGCTTGTATCAATACTGGCAAATTGGAGGCCGCCAAATGGATGCAGTGATATTCTGCTGCCAACTGTCAATAATTGACCAAAAGTCAGGGTAGCTGCATTCAGCGTTTGATCAACATCAGCAGATGCCCCGTCTATAACGTTAGTGAGAGTGCTAAGTCCCGTCGGATGAACCGTAAAATTATGAGGAAAACCATCTACTCCAGCAACAATAGCGTGCTCTGGATCAGAATCAACAGAGTCCGAGTTATCTTGATTCAGATAGGTATATGACGCACTGATATCGCGGCTACTTCCTGGGAAAACATAGCTGATATCTGCCTCGCCGCCCCAATTCCAGTTATTGGTTGCAGATTCATTATCAAACTCTCGCTCACCATCATCATTAATGCCTGGCGAAACTGAGGCATATTGAAAATTGGTGTTGGATTCCATATATAAGGCTTCCAAACCAAAACTCCATGTACCAGTACTGTCAGGTGCAATTACAGGAGTACCTGTAGGAATCACCATGTTATTTCCAGGAGCTCCTGCTATTACCGTTGAACTTAAGCCAATCATGGCTAGGGCTAATGCTAATTTTGTTTTCATTAATTACTCCTTGGTATTTTCCTTAATATCTGTCAGCCGCCCCATCCATTTATACTCAACACACATGGGTTTTCGGTTTTCTAACTTGCTCTTTTCCGTCAGGTAAAACGATAGACTTTAACTATTCAGGCTGCACAATATGAATAACTATTGCTTGTTTTAATCGTTTTACCTGACGAAAAATATCTGCGTAATAAAATCCGAAAACCCATGTGTGTTGAGTATACTTGAAATAAAAAAGGCGTAAACAAACGTTACGCCTTTTTTTCCAAACGATCAAGAGATTAAGCAACGTTTAATTGCAATCTCAGGTAAGGACCGTTGTAGTTGAAGTCAGAGGTGTTATCCACACTGTTGACAAACTCGCTATCGAGAGCATCGTTGCTTTCTGCATTAAAGTAATTAACTACTTCATAGCCGACCTGAACATTCATGGACATATTTGGATTAAATGCATACATATAATCCAGACCTAATTTAGCGTCCAACTCAGGAACAACAGCAGTATAACTATCATTCTCAGTTTCAGTTGCTAAAGTAACGCCATCAATCGATGTCGCTCCTTCGAATTCAGAATCCATGTTACCGACGAGTAACGCGGCTGCAAAGGTTCCAACGATGGAGAAGTTTCCGAAATGAACACTGGCATCAATACCAGCACGTGGACCTGCACCCACAAAATCACTGCTGTTTTTGTAGGTTGTGTCAAACGGATCAGCATCTGTAACTATTACACCATCAATATCCGTTACCGAAGTAAGAGTACCATCGTAATCAGCTCGATTGTCTGTATCAATATCAGCAAACTGGATACCACCAAACGGATGCAGTGTTACACGGCTTCCAACAGTCAATAATTGACCAAATGTCAACGTTGCTGCATTCAAGGTTTGATCAACGTCAGCGGATGCTCCGGTTATGACCGTTGTGAATGAAGTTGGTGGAACAATCACAATGCCAGCTGCAGGAACATGCAAAATTCCGGCTGAAATAGCAGGATCACCAATTTCGTCAGCGTCGACTGAATCATTATTATCTTGATTCAAGTAGGTATAAGACGCACTGATATCACGACTGCTGCCAGGGAATACATAGCTGATATCAGCTTCGCCACCCCAATTCCAGGTATTGCTGGCTGATTCATTATCGAACTGAAATTCGCCATCATCATTCACGCCATCAAAAACTGAAGCATATTGGAAATTGGTATTGGATTCCATATATAAAGCTTCCAAACCAAAACTCCATGTACCTGTGCTGTCTGGTGCGATCACTGGTGTACCTGTAGGAACAACCATGGCATTTCCAGGCCCGCCTGCTAGTGCAATTGAACTTAAACCAATCATCGCCAGTGCCAACGCTATTTTCGTCTTCATAGAACATCTTCCTTATCGGTTACTTTAAATAGGGCTAAATTATACCCTGCATTTTCAGGTCTATAACGAGTATAAACCCAAACCATTTTACGCCCCGCTTAGACAACGTTTAATTGTAATCTAAGATAGGGGCCGTTGTAATTAAAATCACTGCTGCTATTAACACTATTAACAGCAAATGAATCGATAAAATCGTTATTTTCAGCATTGAAATAATCAACAACCTCATATCCAAGCTGAACATCCATCGAGGTGGCTGGATTAAATGCATACATATAATTTAAGCCAACCTTCGCGTCAAGCTCAGGAACAATAGCGGTATAGCTATCATCTTTGGATTTAAAAGGAGTTGCCGCAAGCGCACCCTCATCAATATTGAAGTTCGAATCCATATTACCTACGAGCAAAGCACCCGCCATGGTGCCTACCAGAGAAAATCCACAACCAATAAGGACGTGGGCATCCATCCCTGCGCGAGGACCAATTCCTTCAAATTCGCTGGATGCGTTGTAATTACCCGTGAGAACTTCCTGCCCCGAGATGGGAGCTACTGCATCATAGCGCGCCTGATTTCTTGTATCAATATCAGCAAATTGGAGTCCGCCAAATGGATGGAGGCCAACGCGATTACCGACGGTGACAAATTGTCCAACCGTTAATGTCGCTGCATTCAATGTTTGGTCAACATCAGCATCGACACCCGTGGTCAACGGTAAATCGGGAATACCTGTCAAACCGACGCCAATAATTTTAGTGGTTGGGCCAGGAACATCAGTGATCGATTCGGAGCCATCCTGGTTCAGATAGGTATAAGAACCGCTAATATCACGAGCGCTTCCGGGGAAAATATAACTAACGTCAACTTCGCCACCCCAATTCCAGTCACTATTAACAGTTTGATTATTTGTTTGGATTTCTCCATCCTCATTAATACCTACAGGTAACGAGGCATATTGAAAGTTGGTATCAGACTGCATGTACAAAGCTTCTAAGCCAATGTTCCAATTGCCTGTGCTAACAGGGGCAATCAACGTTATACCGGATGGTGGAACCACATTATTACCTGGGGCACCAGCCAACGCCGTTGAGCTTAGACCTATCATGGCTAATGCCAATGTTATTTTTTTACTCATCTTAAAAATAATTCCCTTCATATTATACTCAACATACCTGTGTTTTCGGTTTTACGACGCAAAATGCCTGCGTCATAAAATCCAAAAACACATGTGTGTCGAGTATACTTGTTGTTTTTGAGATTTTAAATGCCTTGATTTGCAGTTTATGGGAGTGCGATAGTCACAAATCCCATTTGTTCGGGTATGATACTGCTTTTTTTTGGCAGAAAACAAGAGGCATTTTTAAAAATATGTGTTTTTTAACCAGTTTTTTTGTATCATTAATATTTCAATTTGAAACAAAGTGTGTAATAATACTGCAATGAACCCCAATATTATTTGTCTAATGGGCCCAACAGCCTCAGGAAAAACACAGCTTGCCGTGGATTTATCCAGGAATTTGTCCATCGAAATTATCAGTGTTGATTCTGCCTTGATTTATCGTCAGATGAATATTGGTACGGCGAAGCCTGCTGATTTACTATTAAAAACCGTACCCCATCATCTTATTGACATCCGTGATCCGACTCAGTCTTATTCAGCAGCCGAGTTTTGTGCGGATGCAGGACAATGCATACATGAGATTCATGCACGTGGAAACACCCCTGTATTAGTTGGTGGTACGATGTTATATTATCGCAGTCTCTGGGAGGGTCTGGCACCATTACCGCCAGCTGACGCATTGGTTCGCGCGCAAATCGATGCGCGTGCAGCCAAGTTCGGCTGGCAAACTCTGCACGACGAATTAAGCCGAATTGATCCTCCTTCTGCCCTGCGCATTCACCCCAATGATCCTCAGCGTCTTCAACGAGCACTAGAAGTCTTTTATATAACGGGTCAGACAATTAGCCAATTTTTTGAACAAACAAACGTCACCCCTCCTCCTTACAACATATTAAAATTAGCGCTCTTTCCATCTGATCGGGCTATTTTACATCAACGCATTGAACAACGATTTGACGCTATGCTAAAAGAGGGTTTTCTTGATGAGGTGAAAATGCTGCGTGAAAGAGGCGATTTGCACTTAGATTTACCCTCAATTAGAACAGTGGGTTATCGACAGGCGTGGTTGCATTTAGACGGATTGTATGACGCTGAAACCATGCGCGAAAAAGCAATTATTGCCACTCGGCAACTGGCCAAAAGACAACTCACCTGGTTACGCAGTTTTGAGGCAGTGGAATTTCTTGATAGCGATTCGCCAACCTTGGCAAAAGAGGCTCTCTACCATATCAACGATTTTTTGTCAAGAAAAAAGATAGAATGTGGTCAAATTATAGATTAGCGCTTGCTCATTTTATGGTAAATAAGGTAATCTGTTAACATAATAGGGTCTGTTGACAATTGGTTCTTTAGAAGCGAAAAAAGAGAGAATCGAGGAAAAATTGGTTCTTGTTTGAGGCGAATAGCAAGCTATTTAACGAAAA
>JABEVJ010000196.1 GCA_013043985.1 Legionellales bacterium
GAAGCGTTTCATATTTCGGGTTTCTGACTTGCTCTTTTCCGCCCTATGAAACGATTAAAACTGCACAATATGAATAACTATTGCTGGTTTTAATCGTTTGATATGACGAAAAATAGCGGCGTCAAAAATCCCGAAATATGAAACGCTTCGGGTATAGTGCCCGCGTTTGAGATCGCGAGATTTGTGTTGAGTATATCTTAACGCTCGATGTCATGCCAGCGCAGGCTGGCATCCAGGATTAAAGGCGGGATGCCAGCCTGCGCTGGCATGACATCGAGCACTCAAAAATATTTTAGAAACCCGAACTCTCTAATCTTGTATCTTATCCAACTCATGAGAATGAGAGGGATCTTGTTCTTCCTGATTACCTGAACGATTTCCGCGTCGATAATGATTACTGCGTTGGCGGTAACGATTACGATAATGCCTGGTGTGCCGTTTCGGAGCTTGCTCATTACTTCCTTCAGGAGCATCCACAACCTGTTGCTCAGTTGAGCTTGATTCAAGATCAAGTACTTGTGTTGATTCATGCGCGGGTTCAACAATGACTTGAAGTGCTCCTTGATTTTTTCCTGCAGGCCACGTGGAGGAGGAGGGGTTGGGCACTCTGCTCTTGGTTCTATTTGCTGGCGGCTTTAAGTCTGTTGTTGGCTGTATGACAGGAGCTGTTACCATACCTTCTGATGAAGCCGAGGGTTGTACGGCTAATGTTGGTTCAGAAGCAGTCGTAGTCACAGGCATCGCTGATTTCACTGTTTTTTCATCGTGAGGCGCAGCAGTTTGCTTAATGGGCTCAACTCCAGCAACATCAACCGTTTTAGCTACATTGCTTACGACAGGTGTTTCTCGAGGCGTATTGATGGATGATTCTATTGGTCTAGATGTTTGCTGAGCCGTATTTACCTTTGTTTCGTTCGATTTTTTGTCAGATCTCGTTTCTGTATCCGATCTTACTGCTCCAGTATCCCTATTTTCCTGTGCGGAGGTGCTTACTTCACTGGTGCGCTCCAGAGATTCCTCGTTCTTTTTGGCAGCGTGTTCTGCAGGCTGTCTATTGCTTGTTTTTTGTGAGTGCGTAGGCTGCTTATGATGTTGTCTCTGCTGATGCCGTTGTGGCACTTCGGTTTCATCAAGGTTTTTTTGCGAGTCAGGTACCTGAGACTGAATATTTTCAGGAGCAGGCTTATGTTGTTGTGCCAATGCAGGCCTCTCGTTATTGAGTGGCTTGTTTTGATGCCGTTCGTGTCTAGGTTGTTGGTGTTGTTTATGGACACCCGTTGCCTGAGGCTGAGAGGTCTCACTACCATAGCCAGGACGCGGCTGCCGCTTATTACGGTGTCGATGTCTTTTATCATAGCTGGTCGGTTCCAAGTCAGCATCAGTGCTGACAGGTGCTGCCTGAGAAGCGGTTTCGGCTTCGGTTATTTTTTCACCTTCTCCGCTAAATAAACTCCAAATTCGGGCAAGTATACGCTGAGGGCTTTTGTTTGATACAACAGGTTTAGGTGGAGCTGCCAGTATTTTGACAGCAGGTTCGCCTTGGCGTGTGCTGTTTGTTGTTTCTCGGTGGGTAGTCGTTTCAAATTGAATTTTATCAATTTGTTTAAAGCTGGGAGTGATACCTGTTTGTCCAACTTGAGTTTCATACACCCGCTCAATTTTGTATTGAGGTGTCTGGATATGGGGGTTGGGAAATATTCTGACTAAAATATGGTGCTGAGCTTCCACTTCTGACAGGGCATGACGTTTTTCATTAATTAAAAAAGTAGCAACATCAATGGGAACCTGTACATTCACTGCCACTACGTTATCATACAATGCTTCCTGGCGAATCAAGCGTAATAATAATAATCCAAGTGATTCAACACTGCGTATTGAGCCTTGTCCATTACATCTTGGACAGACAATTTGACTTGATTCAGTGAGGGAGGGACGTAATCGTTGCCTGGAAACTTCTAAAATGCCAAAACGGGAAATGCGGCTAAATTGTACTCTTGCTTTATCATTTCGAGTTTCTTCTTTAAAGGTATCAAGAATTTTTTGCTGATTTTCGGTAGAAGCCATGTCGATAAAGTCAATGGCAATTTGCCCGCCAATATCGCGTAAACGCAATTGACGTGCGATTTCAATGGCTGCTTCACGATTGGTATTAAAAGCGGTTTGTTCAATGTTACCGCCTTTCGTATCACGTGCAGAGTTGACGTCTATGGTGACCATCGCTTCTGTTTCTTCAATCACAATACAACCGCCAGACGGAAGTTGTACATCACGCAAAAAAGCACTTTCAATCTGATCTTCAATGCGGTATCGCGTAAAGAGCGGGGTGATTTTATCCTGATAGAGTTTAACCAGATGTGTAAACTCTGGTCTGACAATGCGAGTATGTTCTTTTGCACGCTCATATAATTCAGGGCTGTCAATGATGATTTCAGTGATATCTTTACGCAAATAATCACGTAGCGCGCGAATGACAATATCGCTTTCTTGGTGGATTAAAAAGGGTGGTTGGCGATTTTCAGTAGCCGTGTTGATAGCATCCCACAAGCGCAGCAAAATGTCCAAATCCCATTTTAACTCTTCTCGAGCTCGCCCAAGACCAGCTGTGCGAACAATAAGCCCCATACCCTCTGGTTTATCAAGTAGTGCGATAGTTTCACGCATTTGATCGCGATCTTCACCTTCTATACGGTGCGAGATGCCGCCTGCCTCAGGATTGTTGGGCATTAATACAAGGTAAGAGCCTGCTAATGTTATGAAGGTAGTGAGTGCAGCACCTTTGTTGCCTCTTTCCTCTTTTACTACTTGAACAATCAGTGTTTGTCCTTCACAAATTTTGTCAACTGATTGTGAGCCGCCAGAGGAAGCGCGGAAATAGACAGGTGCAATTTCTTTTAATGGCAGAAAGCCGTGACGTTCAGAACCAAAATCAACAAAAGCAGCCTGCAGACTTGGTACTACGCGGGTTACACGGGCGAAATAAATATTGCCTGTGCGATGACTTCCAATTTCTTCAATAAATAAATTATCAAGATAGCGGCCATTCGTGATAGCAACTCTCACCTCTTCAGATTGGGTTGCATTTATAAGAATCAGATTCGACTCCGAGCCGGTTTTATTTTCCATGTTCACTCCTCACTTGGTTTTGGAGCTTTCTGGCCAATACGAGTTATCGTGAGTGAAAGTTTATGGTTAGTGGTAACAAATGACACCTATTTGCAAATTTGCCGCAGCAGGTTACTCATCGTTCATTCTCATTAAACAGCACTTACTTGAATACAACGCTACAACCCATATGGGGAGCACATTTATATTTTTGACATTCAGGATTTTGATTTATTAGTAGAGTCTGTTGACAATGGGTTCTTTGGCTGCAAAAAGAGGGTAATCGGTAAAAATTGGTTCTTGTTTTTGTTAAATAGCTTGCTATTCGCCTCAAACAAGAACCAATTTTTTCTCGATTCTCTCTTTTTTCGCTTCAAAGAACCCATTGTCAACAGACCCTAAATAAACCTGGAAAATTCCGTTTGCCAAGAGTATCCCGCTTCTTCAGGGATACTAATAACCAATATTGGTATTAGGGTCTGTCAACAAACCCTAGAGAAAACTCTTACAATTAAATTAATACTTTTACAGAAACGTTTATATGTCTACCAAAAAATAAATTTGCGGAATAAGAGCGGGTAGGCACTCTCTATTCACAGTCTCAATCGTTACGGGTATTGATGGTTGCAATCTCTGAAGTTATTCGTTATCTTCTAGCCAAACCTGGAGATTACTTTATATACCTTTCGCGAGTATACCAGCTAGAACTTATAATATCAATCGGACCTACATTTTTAAAAGGATTGTCTTGATGCGAAACATGATTATGCGTGCTGACTATTGTGAGCCAGCTTACTGGATTGAGTCGATTGAGCTTGAGATTAGCCTTGTGCCGGAGTGTACTCAGGTGACCAATACTATGCACATTGTCCGCAACAAGCAGCGCGCTCCCGAGCCTCTCGTGCTAGATGGTTGTGAATTGATGCTTGAAATGCTTAGTTTGAATGGAACAATTCTCAGGCAAGAAGATTATTTGCTTGATGAGCATAGTTTAACCTTGTCTCTGCTTCCCGATGAATTTACTTTAACTATTACGACCTTGATTCATCCTGATAAAAATACCAGCTTGGAAGGCTTATACCTGTCTAATGGTATTTTTTGTACGCAATGCGAAGCTTCCGGTTTTCAGCATATTACCTATTATCTTGATCGTCCAGATGTGATGAGTCGATTTACGACCAGAATCATCGCTGACAAAAAAGCCTATCCTTGTTTGTTATCTAACGGTAACCTTATTGAGCAGGGCGATTTGGAAAATGGGAAGCATTTTGTGGTGTGGCAAGATCCTTTCAAAAAACCGTGCTATTTATTTGCTTTGGTAGCAGGGGATTTGGATTGTCTTTCTGACATTTTCACCACACAAAGTGGTCGCGTAGTGGCTTTGCGTATTTTTGTCGAAAAAGGATTCCGTGAACGTTGCCATCATGCAATGGCTAGCTTGAAACAGGCTATGCGATGGGATGAGCAAAAATATGGCCGCGAATATGATCTGGATGTCTTTATGATGGTGGCTGTCAGTGATTTTAATATGGGTGCGATGGAAAACAAAGGCCTCAATATTTTTAATGCAAAATATATTCTTGCGGATCAAGATAGCGCGACCGATCGTGATTTTGAGGGGATACAACTGGTGATTGGCCATGAGTATTTCCATAACTGGACAGGCAATCGTATCACTTGCCGCGATTGGTTTCAGTTAAGCTTAAAAGAAGGGCTGACAGTTTTTCGTGAGCAGGAGTTTACTGCGGATATGACGTCTCAGAGTCTGTCCCGGATAGATGATGTGACGACACTTCGTGCCAATCAGTTTCCTGAGGATGATGGACCGCTGGCACATCCTGTGCGGCCAGATAGTTATATTGAAGTCAATAATTTATATACAGCCACGGTTTATGAGAAGGGAGCTGAGTTGATTCGGATGCAGCAAACCTTGCTTACTCCCGAAGGTTTTAGACGGGGTATGGATTGCTATTTCGATCGTCATGATGGTCAGGCAGTGACCTGTGATGATTTCGTACAGGCACTTGCCGATGCTAATCAAGTGGATTTGCAGCAATTCAAGTTGTGGTATAGTCAGGCAGGAACGCCTACGGTGAAGATATCGACTCATTATGACCCTGAAAAACAAGAATATGAGCTGACACTTTCCCAGTCTTGTCCGTTGACGCCTGAACAAGCAGAAAAGAAGCCCTTTCATATACCGTTAAAAATGGCACTCTTTTCAAGAGAAGGTGAAAAACTGGTTCTGAGGCAAGGTCAGACAGAGCAAATAATCGAACTTAAGGCAGAGACGGAAACGTATACATTTAAAAATATCACCACAATGCCTGTGTTATCGATTTTGAGGCATTACTCAGCACCAGTTAAGCTCGATTATCGTTCTTCAATAGATGATAATTATACTTTGTTTTATTACGATGACGATGCTTTTAATCGCTGGGAAGCAGGTCAGCATCTTGCATTTATAATGCTGGATCGTTTCATGGAGTCTTATGAGGATGGGCGGTTTTGTCGGATCGATCAGCGTTTTGCTGAGGGGCTTTCTCGAGCTTTTACGGGTATGGATGCTGATCCAGGATTAAATGCACGAATTTTGATGTTGCCCACAATGCAACAAATGAGTGAGCGATTTGAAAAAGATATTCCTGTAGAACGTATCAAAATCGCCCATGATACATTGCGAGAAGATATGGCTATTTGTCTGTATGAAAAGGCTTTATCAACCTATCAGCAGTTGAATACTGTCCATTCCTATCAGTTCACTCCGCTTGAGGTGGGACGTCGCAGCTTAAAATATGCCTGTTTGTATTATTTAGTGCACTCAGGCAATGAGGAAGGGCTAGCACTTGCCATTGCGCAATATCATCAGGCCAACAATATGACGGATCGTTTAGCGGCATTACGTTTGGTGACTAGTAGTGAGAATGACTCGCGATCCATTTTGTTGGAAAATTTTTACTCCCGTTGGCAACATGATAGTCTGACACTGGATAAATGGTTTACCTTACAAGCGATCGGTGATTTGCCGGATATTATTGATAATCTCCGGTTGCTTTTACGGCATCCTGGGTTCAATTATAAAAACCCCAATAAAGTTCGAGCACTGATTGGTGCTTTTTCAACTCAAAATTTTGCTCATTTTCATGCGATGGATGGCAGTGGTTATTTCTTTTTAGCGGAGCAGGTGTGTATTCTGGATAAAATCAATCCTCAGGTTGCTGCACGCTTGGTGACGCCGTTGACTTCTTGGCAGCGTCATATCTCTTTGCGTCAAAGTTTAATGAAGGATGCACTGGAAACTATTTTAAGTGAGCCGAAACTTTCAAATAATGTTTTTGAAATGGTGAGTAAGAGTTTTTCTAAGGGGATATAGTCACTGTCGCGTAATGTAGAATAACGACAAATATAGGACAACGAAGGCGTCATTGCGAGAAGCGCAGCGACGAAGCAATCCAGAATAATCATAAGTGTCAAGTCATTGATTTTACGCTCTTTCTACTGGATTGCTTCGTCGCTGCGCTTCTCGCAATGACGAGCACTTTTCGCATCTTGAAGTGCGATGGGTATATATATCAACCCGCTGATAATTTATTAGAATTTGTCACAACAGGTGGTGTTTCAATTTCTTTTTCGCTCTTGTAGGCATGAAAGCCCATGCGGCCAAGTTTTTGACTGACATCGCCTTTGGCTGCAATACGAGCGGTATACAAATCAAATTTCAATTTGAATTGTGGATCATGCGCGGCATCAAGCTGTAAAGCTCCAATGATGTCTGCTTGTTTAACGGGTGTTCCTTTATCATTGTCTTGGACGAGTCGTGGGTAATAACCTTTTTGAATAGCGTGTGAAAATACTTTTTTCAATTCATCTAGTTTGACATCTATTCTCGCGACAACTTCTACCTCTTTTTGTTCATTAAAATCAATAGCATCAAGCATACCATCATAAACTTCAAGTGGAGCATCTTTCGTATAAGTTGCCGCTGAGTTTGTCACTGCATTATAGGTAAACGAACCGCATACAACATCTTCTTGAGGGTTTTTTACCATGATTGTTTTAACATACTCACTATTTTCGGCGTTATTTTTGTCAATAATCTGGTATTTATCTTTATTGGCAGTAACCATTTCTTCGAGTTTCGTGAGCCGTTCAAGGACAACTTCAGGAGGTGTTTCTTTAACTTTAAAAGCTTTGCGTTCCGATAAAATGATTTCTTCTTTACTTTTCTCAATTTTTTCTGGTTTTTCAAGTTTTTTTTGTTTAGCTTCTAATTCTTTTTGTTTTTCAAGCTCTTTTTGCTTTTTAAGCTCCTTTAGTTCCTGAAGTTGTTTTTGTAGTTTTTCACGCTCTTCTTGTTTTATAAGTTCTTTTTCAAGTTTTTCTTGCTCCAGCAGGTCATTCAGTTTTTTATCAGAATCTTCATCTTGAATTTCTGTTGCCACTGCCTCCTGAGGTGAAATATCGTCAAAGTTCAAAGTGCCACCATCCCAGTTAAACAGAGTCACCTCAGCTAGATGTTGAATACCCTTTTTTGCAAAGTGACTATCAAGCGAACGGACAAAACCTCTTTTATTCGGTGGAACCGAGGATGGTCCATCATGGCCGTGCATGTAGAAAACATTATAGCCTTGATGAGTTGGCTTGATATTCTCTATTTCAATTTCCGACATACTATCTGGACCATATGGCTCCCAACGTGACCAAATCAATTTGTATAAGGGATTATTGTTATCATGGGCATTTAATACACGAGGATCTTTTCCTTTGAGCAACTCAATATATTTTTGATTGATTGCATCAATTGAGCGTGCAAGACGTTCTGGGGTGGTATCATCAAAACCTGCTACCCCAAGAAAATTAGCAACCCGCGCATAATGTTGGACTGAACATGGAGCATGTGAAATAAGCGCAATGGATTGTTTATCGCTTGGTAGAATATAGTCTATTAGTTTTAGGCTATCGAGATAGTCCGGCAACACATCGTCTAACTCTTCTTCGGAGATGAGTTTTTTATCCAACAAATAACCGAGAGCCTGTAACGATGCATCTTGATCATTACTGGATAGTTCGCTGTTATAAAATCCTATTGGTGGATTTCTTTCATACATGGCGGGATAATTGATATTTACCTTAGGAAAATTCTTCGCATAAATACCCAAAAACGCATGATCATGATTGGATAGAATAATGGAAAGATTGACACCATCTCTTCTCATTTTTTTTAGTAATAGCAGCATGAAGTAATCACATTGTCCGCGATCGGCCAGCAAATCACCAAGCAATTTGTATGAAACAGCAGGAGAAAACTTCAGTGAATCAATTACCTGACAAAAGAATAAAATATTTTCTCTCGTTAATTGATTCACTGGCTTATTGTAGAGGGCATTAAAATATTGGCGTTGTTGGTCAGAGAGGGAGACCAAACCTTGCATTTCGGCGTCAAGGAGAATATTGCGCCAATTGCCATGACCATCACCTTTAATAGCAACCCCATTTGGTTTGATTTGATACTGCTTTTTTAATTGAGGTTGGTCTTCTTTTTGAAAACCAACGTTTGGTATTTTGATAAAGCGAGATGTCATGGTTGCTTTTCCTACAAAAAGAGGGCGTTATTCTTATTATTGTATGTTATCTTGATAAACCCCTAAATATGAAACGCTTCGGGTATATATGCAATAATAGCGTCTATTGAGGGGATATAAGTTCTATCCCGGCCTTCTTTTTGAGACGATACTAAGTTTTTCTCAATAAGAGTGGTAAACACCCGTCCTATATATTGTGGTGTTTTGTTTAATTTCTTAGCAATACTAGTTGCAGTAGCATCAGGCACTAAAACCAGTAATTGTAATACTTCCTCTTCCATCGCACTAAGATCGGATCTGTGCACTCTGTCTCTGCCTAGTCTGATAAGCATGGGTTTAGCAATGTCGAGTGTCACTTTATCCACTAAATCACCCACATACAACCTGGTCATTAAACGAGACATTAGTCCAAATACATATCGGAGTCGACCTTTTGTAAGTTTATAAAGATAAGGACCAATGCGTAAATTATCCTGTATAATTTTGTTTTTATTTTCATATAAGGACAAGGGATGAAATATGTAGCGGGCTTATCAGAAGCTGAAGTAATCACA
>JABEVJ010000197.1 GCA_013043985.1 Legionellales bacterium
TTTGAGGCGAATAGCAAGCTATTTAACGAAAACAAGAACCAATTTTTACCGATTACACTCTTTTTGCAGCCAAAGAACCAATTGTCAACAGACCCTACATTGTCGAAGGACAAAAGCCCAAATACAAAAATATAATACCTAAAATAATCGGTAATATGCCAAATAAACGAAAATGTGCATGATTGCTCATTTTTCTCAACATCCCTTGATGGCACTCAGCAAACAACAATCTTGAAATACCTGAAACAAAAATTATCCAGCTCATGATTGTGACTAAAACCGTCCAGTTTTTTACCCAGTCATTATGGCTTAATACTAAAATAATCCCTAGTATCAACGTTATCACCGCGCCAAACAGAAAAAGTCCATGATGATCGGCAAATTCGATCATTGCGGGTCGCATCCTATCACCTCGGATGCACATTATTAGCCCTACGATTAAAAAATATAAACCAAATGCCTTCGCTAAAAAAATTGAATTATCCATCACTCACTCTCCTTTGTGTGTTGAGTATACTCATGTGTATTGAGTATAAACATTATATAACCCATAAACAGCAAAGCCTAGTAAAATCACTCCACCTATGCGATTTAATAATTTTGCGGTAAACACTGTTAATTTATGGCGGGTAAAGTGTAACCCTCCATTAAAAATACATACCCAGCTAAATGCGCCTAATACCACGCCCAATGAAGCTAAAATCATTGAGGTAGTTTTTGCCTCCGTGATTGATACCAACTGTGAACTCACCGATGCCCAAAATAGAATAGTATAAGGATTGACCAGCGTAAACACATACCCTTCAATCCAATTTTGAAGAGCAGGTTTAGTTGACTTTGAGGGTTGCGTTCCCATAATAGGCGCGGCACGAAACGCCTGATAGGCAAACCAGGCTAAAACAAAAGAACCTATCATGGTCACTATTCGCAACAATTCCACATGCTTTAATAAGGACAACATGCCCATGCATAATAAGGTAACGTAGGTCAAATCAGCACAGACCACACCTGAACCAAAACACATGCCAAAAAGAAAACCAAATGACAGGTTTCGCCGCATCATTTCAAAATTAATTGGCCCAAAAGGAATGGCAGCACCCCAGCCCAAAATGAGGCTGCTTAATAAAACATGTCCAAAACTTATCATCAGTTAATACCTTGCATGTCCGGGTGTGCGGGGATAGGCTATCACATCTCGGAGATTAGCCAGACCCGTGATATAACTGATTAAGCGCTCAAAACCGAGTCCAAAACCAGCATGAGGCACCGTACCATAACGTCGTAGATCCCGATACCAGGCATAAACTTCCGCATCCAGCCCCATCTCTTGCATCCGCAGGTCGAGGGCAGACAAACGTTCCTCACGCTGACTGCCGCCAACAATCTCACCAATCCCAGGAACCAGAATATCCATGGCCGCAACAGTCTTGCCGTCCTCATTCAAACGCATATAAAAAGCTTTAATATCTTTAGGATAATTCATGAGAATAACTGGCCTGCCGATCAATTTTTCAGCCAGAAAACGCTCGTGCTCGGATTGTAAGTCAATCCCCCATTCGACAGGATAAACAAATTTTTCGCCTGATTTTTGTAATTGGGTAATTGCATCGGTGTAATCCATGCGCTCAAAGTCAGAGGAAATCAAATGCTCCAATCGCTTGATGCACTCAGTATCAACGCGCTCGGCAAAAAAAGCCATATCATCAGCACGTTCTTTCAGAACTGCTTTAAATACATACTTTAATAGGCTCTCTGCCAACTGTGCCACATCCGATAAATCAGCAAAGGCAATTTCGGGTTCAATCATCCAGAATTCTGCCAAATGACGGCTGGTATTGGAATTTTCGGATCGAAAGGTAGGGCCAAAAGTATAGACTTTTGACATTGCCAGACAATAAGCTTCCACATTAAGCTGGCCTGATACCGTTAAAAAAGTTTCGCGGCCAAAAAAATCTTTGGAAAAATCCACGGTACCCTCTTTATTCAGCGGAGGATTTGCCATATCAAGGGTGCTGACACGAAACATTTCTCCGGCTCCTTCACAATCACTTGCGGTGATAATAGGCGTACTAATCCAGAAAAATCCTTGTTCACTCAGAAAACGGTGTATCGCTTGCGCGCAGGCATGTCTTACCCGTGTCATTGCACCAAAGGTATTAGTACGAGGCCGAAGATGGGCGACTTCGCGTAAATATTCCATGCTATGATGCTTAGGTGAAATGGGATAGGTATCGGGGTCATCCACCCATCCGGTCACGGTAATCTGATCAGCATGAATTTCCATTGCCTGCCCTGCTGTTGGTGATGCAACCAGTTTACCGCGAACGATAATTGAACAACCCGCTGTGAGTGTTTTAACTTCAGAGGCATAATTATCCAAAGAGGTAGGTGCAACAACCTGAATGGGCTGAAAACCAGAACCATCATGTATATGAATAAAAGAAAAACCTGCTTTAGAATCACGGCGGGTTCGTACCCACCCCTTAATGATCACTTCGTGACCTGCTGGCAATAGGCCGTTTAATAGTTGTGCAATAGCATATTCTGACATTTTTGTTGTTCCAACTGATGTATGATAACGAAGCTAGAATTATACGCTTTGTTTAAATGCGAATACAATGGTAAAAACTGTGAAATTCAAACCCATGTGCATTTTTCCCGCTAATACGGGCTACACTTCTATCACAAATCTATTAAAAATTAATGATTTTTTCTCACCTAGGAGCAGGTTTAAAATCATTTGGAATACGTACACGTTTCTCTGGTGCATGACTCTTTTCGTGCTGTTTATGCTCTTGGCGACGTTGACTTGCATCCCCATGTTTCGCGATGTCACCCTCATGTCTGCTTGCATCTTGACTTTCGCCAGTATCTTTTCGTTTACTGGCATCATTGGCTTGATTTTTTTCAATTTTCTTTTTAGCTTTTGTATCGTCTTGACTCATCTTTCTCTCCTTGGATGAAGGTTTATACCCATAGCCCCTCTTAACCCTAGATATAAATCCTTGCTTTGTCAAATGATACTATCGAAGCAACATCCAATACCAGGTCACCCCACTTCCCAAAACTACTCCGACAATAAGAGCAAATACCCAAACAGCCCTACCCGACCGCTTCGGTGTTACCTCAACGGTCGAAAAATAAGGTTTAGGTGGATTAGCTTTGCTATCAATGATTTTTAATAACTGCGTTGGCATATTAGGAAGCTGCTCTAACCAAAATGGCAAATTTGCGCGAATTTTGCGCAAAAATGCTTTCGGTCCAACTTGCTGCTGTAACCATTTTTCTAAAAATGGACGAGCAGTTGACCATAAATCCAAATCAGGATAAAGCTGACGACCAAGACCTTCAACATTTAAAAGGGTTTTTTGCAGTAACAATAGTTGCGGCTGAATTTCCATATGAAAACGCTTGCCTGTCTGAAACAAACGCAATAACAGGTTACCAAATGAAATATCTTTTAACGGTTTTTCAAAAATAGGTTCACAGACCGTGCTGATCGCCGATTCAAAATCTTGCACCCGAGTATCCGGTGGAATCCAGCCTGATTCTAAATGCAATTCTGCCACACGATGATAATCACGCTTAAAAAAAGCCAGCATATTTTCAGCTAAATAACGTTGATCAGTTGGCGTAAGTGAGCCGACAATGCCACAATCAACTAAAATATATTGCGGATTGTCTAAGTGTTCTCGTGAAACAAATATATTTCCTGGGTGCATATCTGCATGAAAGAAACAATCGCGAAAAACCTGAGTAAAAAATAACTCAATGCCATTTTCAGCCAATTTTTTAAGGTTTATCCCGGCTTCCAGAAGCGCGGCACGATTGGCAATAGGAATACCATAAATCTGTTCCATCACAATCGCGCTGTCCCGACAATGCGGCCAATAAATTTCGGGAATATATAATAAAGGGGAATGTTGAAAATTGCGGCGTAAAATAGACGCATTTGAAGCCTCTCGCAATAAATCCAATTCATCCAGCAAAGTATGCTCAAATTCAGCTACAATTTCGCTGGCACGCATGCGCCGCCCCATGTACCAATAACGTTCGAACAATCCTGCTAAAGTATAAAGTAGGGCTATATCGCGTTTAATGATCTTATCAATGCCCGGACGCAGTACCTTGACAACAACTTCTCTGCCATCATATAACACTGCGGCGTGAACTTGCGCAATCGAGGCAGAAGCTAAGGGAATGGGATCAAATTCCTGAAAAAGTGCGCTGAGTTTTTGGCCATAAATTTTTTCAAGTAATTTTTCTGCATGAGGAAACGGTTTAACCCTATCTTGCAAGCGAGCAAGTTCAGTGACATATTCTTCAGGCATAAAATCGGGACGTGCCGAGAGCATCTGGCCAAACTTGACAAAAATAGGCCCTAATTCCTCCAGCGACATACGTAAGCGAACACTGCGCTCAAGGTAACGGTTGCGTGTCCAATACCAAGGATTAACGTAAGTTAAAAATCGTAGGGGTGCAAACCAGCGTGTCGCTAAAATAATTTCATCCAAGCCATTTTTAGCCAGCACGTAGTTGATGTGAATCAGACGGCCAAGTTGCGATATTTTATTCATATACTCCTCGGAATTGAATTTGCGGCACAAAAAGTACTCTCCAATGCTGCTAACTTAAGACTTTATACATAACAGAAGCCGAAAAAACCTCGTCATTGCGAGGAGTTCACGACGAAGCAATCCAGAAGAGTGATAAATCATAATATACTCAACACACATGAGTTTTCCTGGATTGCTTCGTCGCTGCGCTTCCTCGCAATGACGAGCGTTTTCACGTATTTGTGGGCATTCCTCATTACGTGACAGCGACTATCAAGCGTTCTATTCGTAAGTTCAGCCGATCAAGATCGCCGCGCAATTCATCAACGTCTTGCATAAACTCAGCAACTTCATTCTTTGATGGCAGCACCCGTGCCTCCTCCTGAATATACTCACCTGCATTCTGTTTTAAGGTTTGTCCAGCCTTTGACAGTGCTCGATTCACCAATTTCGCACCACGCCCTAAAATAACCGCTATTGGATCGCCAACGATATCGGCCACCACTTCTTCCCAATCAATATAGATATTTGCCCAAAATGCTTGAAAAGCCTGTGCAACATCGATATTGCCTTCCAGTTTAATATCCAGCTCAGACATAGCAACCGCTTTGTTTTTGCGCCGGGTCAAACGAGCCATATTAATCAACAAACCATTAATTCGAGCGTCTGGGTTATCGACCAGTTTTTTGATAATGATTTTATCTTGCTTGAACTCAAAAAAAAGTGGAAAAGGCAACTCACGGACTGTAATTGCGATCACTTTATTCAACAATGGCTGTCGTAAATGCGATGCATAAGGATCCAGGTCAACATATTGATTAACTAGCAGCTGTAATACTGATAAGAAAGGTTGTCTCATTTTTGCCCTCGGAACCTGTTGTCAAATTAGTATTTTAATGCAACATGTAAAGCCACTACACCGCCAAACAAATTATGGATACGGCAATCATCAAATCCTGCATCCAATATCATTTTTTTCAGACCCTCTTGATCAGGATGCTTGCGAATAGATTCTGCCAAATAGCGGTAGCTGTCCTCGTCTTTGGCAATAAATTTACCTAGTTTAGGTAAAACGGAAAAAGAATAAACATCGTATATTTTTTGCAGCGGTTTGTATAAAGGTTTTGAAAATTCCAGTACCATTAATTTGCCGCCTGGTTTAAGAATGCGCTGCATTGAAGCCAGAGCCTTGTCTTTGTGAGTCACATTGCGTAAACCAAATGCAATGGTTATGCAATCAAAGTAATTGTCAGGAAAAGGCAGTATTTCTGCATTGGCCTGCACATAATGCACTGGGTGGGTAATCCCTTCATTCAACAACCGATCTCTGCCTCGTGCCAACATGGAGGCATTAATGTCTGCTAAAATGACTTGCCCTGTTTCACCTACGATGCGGCTAAACTGCTTGGTTAAATCACCCGTGCCACCTGCAATGTCAAGCACCTTTTGACCTTTCCTCACTCCACTCAAGGCAATAGTTTCTTTCTTCCACAATCGATGAATGCCCAACGACATCAAGTCATTCATTAAGTCGTAGCTATCTGCTACTGAATGAAAAACACCCGCCACTTTTTCAGCTTTTTGAGAGACGGGAACTTCTTGAAAACCAAAGTGTGTGGTTTCTTGCTCATCCTTTTTAGGCGGGGTCACGACTTGCTCCTGCTTCTTTCAAGCGGTTTAAATAATCTTCCCAGTGAGTTTTTTGATTTAAACCCAACTCATAGAGCCAATCCCATGTATAAATACCACTGCTGTGACCATCATCAAAAATGAGTTTCACAGCATATTGGCCAACAGGTTCAATAGCCAAAATATTGACATATCGCTTACCCGTCTGCAATTTACCTGTACCAGCACCATGCCCACGCACTTCGGCTGAAGGTGAGTAAACGCGTAAATACTCACAGGATAACCCAAAATGCTGGCCATCATCAAATACCACATCCAGTTGGCGTGTTTTTTGATGTAAATGTAACTCTGTTGGTGTCGGTGTCATAGTATGTAATGGCTTAAATCCTGATCTTTCAAGAGATAATTAAGTTGCTTATTTACATATTCAGCATCGAGGCTAAAAGACTGACCCGGCGTATCACAAGCCTCAAAGGAAATCGTTTCAAGCAAGCGTTCAAGAACCGTATGCAAACGACGCGCGCCTATGTTTTCTGTGGTTTCATTAACATGCCAGGCAATCTCGGCAATACGGCGCAGTGCACTTTCAACAAAAGCAAGAGCCACGCCTTCAGTTTCCAGTAGCGCAATATATTGTTTCGTCAACGAAGCATCCGGCTCGGTTAAAATACGGAAAAAATCCTCGACAGTTAACGCTTTCAGCTCAACCCGAATCGGCAAACGACCTTGTAACTCCGCAATGAGATCCGATGGCTTAACATGATGAAACGCGCCTGAGGTAATAAAGAGGATATGATCCGTATTCACTGCACCATATTTTGTTGTGACTGTGCAACCCTCTATCAAAGGCAGAAGATCACGTTGTACGCCTTCGCGTGATACGTCACCCCCGCCTGTTTGTTCAGTACGTCTTGCAATTTTATCCAATTCATCGATAAACACGATGCCCTCTTCTTCAACACTGCGAATCGCCCGCTCACGCAAATCATCTTCATTCACCAGCTTAGCAGCTTCTTCTTCCCGCAAAATTTTGAATGCATCTTTGATCTTCATACGACGCGTTTTAGTCCGATCCGAATTAAGGTTTTGGAACATGTTTTGGAGCTGGTTGGTCATTTCCTCCATTCCCGGGGGTGCCATAATTTCGACGCCAATACTCGTTGCGGCAATCTCAATGTCAACTTCATTCTCATCGAGTAAGCCTTCTCGTAATTTTTTGCGAAAACGTTGGCGTGCGGCTCCCTCTTTACGACGTTTGGATTTTGGAAGCGGAATTTCGATATCGGTATTATCGCTCAAAAAATTTGGCTCTTCAGGTGCATCTGGAGCATCTGGTGCACGATCGTAACCTGAGCCTGCTGGCGTTGGCAATAAAGCATCCAAAATACGCTCTTCTGCCGCTTCATTCGCTTGTGTTTTTAATTTTTCAATCTCTTGTTCACGGGTATTTTTCATCGCAGTTTCTGTCAACTCACGAATGATGGATTCAACATCACGACCAACATAACCTACCTCGGTAAACTTAGTCGCCTCAACTTTGAGAAAAGGAGCATTCGCCAGCTTTGCCAATCGACGTGCAATTTCTGTTTTACCTACACCAGTTGGTCCTATCATCATAATATTTTTAGGCGTGATTTCTGATCGCATGACTTCATCTGCCAGTTGCATACGCCGCCAGCGGCTACGAAAAGCAATCGCCACGGCGCGCTTTGCTTCCGCCTGTCCAATAATATGCTTATCTAATTCAGAAACAATTTCTCGTGGGGTCATTGAAACCACTTGCTTTGTCTGGTCGAAACTTGTATTTGACATAATATGCTATTCACTTTTTATTGTGAGGAGCGTACCAAATTAATTTAAGGAACGCGCCTGAAATTTGAGAAAGTCCAATTTAATATACTCGACACACTTGAGCTTCCGGGATTTATAACACCGCAGATTCAATTGCCAGGAGTATCAAGTTCTTCAATGGTATGATTCTGATTAGTATAAATACAGATATCACCCGCAATTTTCAAACTTTTTTCAACGATTTGACGCGCGGTTAGCTCCGTATTATCCATTAAAGCACGTGCCGCTGATTGTGCATATGGCCCGCCTGAACCAATTGCAATTAAATTATCTTCCGGCTCAACCACATCGCCGTTGCCAGTAATAATGAGCGATACTTTGGTATCTGCTACGGCCAATAAGGCCTCCAACCGTCGTAACATACGATCAGTTCTCCAATCTTTAGCAAGCTCAACGGCTGCACGTGTTAAATTACCTTGATATGCTTCAAGCTTGGCTTCAAATCGCTCAAAGAGCGTAAAGGCGTCTGCTGTTCCGCCTGCAAATCCAGCAATAATTTTGTTATTATATAATCGCCGTACTTTTCGGGCATTTCCCTTGAGGACAATGCTGCCTAACGATACCTGGCCATCGCCACCAATAACAACGTTATCACCGCGTCGTACACACACTATTGTTGTGCCGTGAAATTGTTCCAATTATATTCTCCGTTTCAGTTATTGTTTGGTCAGTATACTCTTGAGACTCGTGTTTTGGAAATGACTCCGCGAGAGGTATTAGAACAATGTGGGGATGGTTTTTAAAAAATCAACCGGAGTCGCTTTCACTTAATGATCAACGAAGATTTCTTTCGGAAAAGCTCCTATTAGCTATGATGAAGAAGCCACCTAGTCTGTGAATATTGTCCAAACCATTCTGCACCTTAGTGATCTCACTCTTGATATTCTGAATCGATTTTTGAAGTTTATAATAAGTATACTGGCTTTTTACAGACTCATTGAGCTGTCTGGTGGGTACATATACCCAAATAGGAGTGAATTAGATCTAACCGGATCGACAGTTGTTTAAGCTTTGCGTCATCCTCTATAATTTGCAATCTTTTGTAAAGCAGTGATATTCAATTCTATGCGATTTTTTCCTGCTAATACGGGCTACAACGGTAGTGCTTATGTTGACCTCATTACGCGACAGCGATATACCCAACCAGACTGGATTTACTGGTTGGATATAGTCAATCAATAGGGTTTAACAATCACAACGGAACCTGGGTGTAAAATAGTTTGCAACCATTTTGCATCAGTTGGATAGACACGAATGCAACCATGACTGGCATTATAGCTTCTGACTTCGTAGGAGCCATGCACGGCAAACCCACCATCAAAATAGTTGCAATAGGGCATAGGTGCCCCGCCTTTACCGACAGGAAATATCTTGGATTTGCAGCCTCTGCCCTCTTGGGCATAAACATGGAAAGTACCAACAGGTGTGTGACACCGACGATGGATATCCGAGCAATAATTTCGTCCGCCTGAGCCATGACCTGTTTTAATTAAATTACCGTTCTCATCATAAACAGCCCAGGTTGTTCTGTGAGGATCAAAAATAAAAACACTCACTCCCTTTGCTGGCATCTGTTTTGGAAATTCGGTAGTCGCTTTAGTTGCAAAAGCGGTCGCTGAAAGCATGAAACTCAGAAGAACACAACACATACTTTTTACAAGCGTTCTCATTGTCACCCTCCTTAAAAAGGTCAGATACCTACTTCTTAAGTTAAGTATGGCGAACAATTGAGAATTGTCTAATTTTTAACAGTTAGTTGTTGACTATTATTGCATTCTGGCCGACTTGCGACAGATGGGCGGGGATAAATCCAACATTCCGCACCTGCGTCTTTTTTGCCATCTTTAGCTTAAAAAAAACGCAGGTGCGGAATGTTGGATTTATCTATTAAAAACAGCATAAATACTGCAGACAAGCTGCAGTAAATAAAGGGAGCAACAACAATTACTCCTGATCTTCTTCCGAAACGGTGTCGGTAGGAGATTGCGTCTGCTTTTCTTTCTGAATTCTTTCGTAAATTTCTTCACGATGCACAGAAACATCTTTAGGGGCGTTAATCCCAATTCGAACTTGATGCCCTTTGACACCCAACACTGTAACCGTGACATCATCACCAATAATCAGCGTTTCGCCAACACGACGTGTTAATATTAACATCATTAACCTCCATGATATTTTAATTTTGCCTAATATAATATGGTCAGTCGCTTGTGCATTCGATAAATTATATAAGCTTAAGTTAGACATACATAACAGACTTCTTTCCATAGGGTCTGTTGACAATTGGTTCTTTGGCTGCAAAAAGAGTGTAATCGGTAAAAATTGGTTCTTGTTTTCGTTAAATAGCTTGCTATTCGCCTCAAA
>JABEVJ010000198.1 GCA_013043985.1 Legionellales bacterium
AAACCAGCAATAGTTATTCATATTGTGCAGTTTTAATCGTTTCTTCTGGCGTAAAATAGCAAGTTAGAAAACCGAAAACTCATGTGTGTTGAGTATAAAATGAAAGTAAACGAACGCTTGGATTTGCAGACTTACTGAGGGGTAACGCTTGATTACCCCTCAGTAAGTCTGCAAATCCAGCGTTCGTTAAAATTTATCGAATGATGAAATAATGACTCTTTTTGCAGGCGGATTGAGGGCTACACATCTTTTGAGCTCATTACGCGACAGCGACTATATCCTGTAACGCCATTTCCAGGGATGGAAACTGAAATTGATAACCCGCTTCGAGCAATCGTTTGGGATAAACGGCCTGGCCAGACAGCAACAGTTCATCAGCCATTTCACCATAAACATACTTCAAAAACTTGGCTGAAGTGCTAAAACAAGAAGGTCGCTTGAGTGTATGAGCCAGTGTTTGTGCAAATTTTAACTGTGTGACCACTTCAGGAGCGGTGAGGTTGATTCCACCATGCAATTCAGGGTGTTCCCTTAGAAAGTCAATAATATTTACCACATCACGGATATGAATCCAACTCATGGGTTGGGTGCCGTCACCTAATTTCCCACCCAAACCGAGCTTAAAAGGGAGTGTCATTTTTTTCAAAATTCCACCACCTTTACCGAGGACGACACCAAAACGAAGATTGATTACATGTACGCCATGTGCTTTTGCAATTTCTGTGGATTCCTCCCATGCATGAGCAAGATCAGAAAGGAAATGATGCGTTTGATTAAGATTAATTGGGCTGTCTTCGTCAAAGACAGGAGAAGGGCTCTCAGAGTATCCATAAAAGCTGGCCGCACTAGCATTAAATAAAATGGGTGCTTTATCAGCGAGCGCTGCGCATAATTGACTTAGAATAGTTGTGCTTTGCATTCGGCTGCGAATTAATTCAGTTTTCCGGTTTTCTGTCCATCTTTTTTCGCCAACTGAAGCACCACAGAGGTTGACAATGAGCGATACAGGGTGAAGCTGAGCCGAAGAGTGTTGCTCTAAATCAACCCAAGTCAGTCCTTTGACAGAATCGCCAAATATATTTTGCACAGTCTTGAGCGTTCGCGAAACAACGGTCACGCGAATACCTTGCTCTAGCCAGTGCTGAACAAGTTGTTGACCAATAAACCCTGTGCCACCTGCAATGATATAATGTTGAAGCATGTTTTATACTCCTCGTAATTGAATCTGCGGCGTTGTTGCGGGTATATCTTAAATCAATTGTTTCTCTTCAGTTTCTACCTTGATAGTTTCCTTGTGAAACATTTTTAGTAGTGACATCATTACGCTATCACTTATCTGAGACCAATAGCTGCCTTTAGGATTGTCTTCCAATGCGATTAACGGTAATGTCATAATGGTTTTATCACCAACCATTAAATTTAACTGACCAACCTTCATCCCTTTAGTCAATGGTGCCATCAGCGGGGCATTCAAAACAGAATTCGCCGTCAGATTCTTGTATTGGCCAATTGGTAAAGTGATATAGACATTTTGTGCGATACCAACGGGAAGTTGGCTGATTTTACCTTTCCAGACACGCGGATTGGAAAGCGTTTCGCCAGCAGAATAAAGCTTGTAGGTTTTAAAGAAATTAAAACCGTAAGTAAGCAGGCTTACGCTATCATCGGCACGGGCTGTGTCAGAGGGAGCTCCCATGACAACTGAAACCAGCCGCATACCATTCTTTTTGGCGGATGCAACTAGGCAGTATCCAGCATCATCGGTGTGGCCTGTTTTTAGCCCATCAGCATAAGGATAAATCCATAACAAGCGGTTGCGATTGGATTGGGTAATGTTATTGTAAGCGAAGGACTTTTGTGAATACCAGCCGTAATATTCAGGAAAGTCATTAATCAGATGGCGAGCCAGTATCGCCAGATCATGTGGTGAAGAGTAGTGGTTGGGATCAGGTAAGCCATTGCAATCCGTGAAATGACTGTTTACCATACCAAGACGCTGTGCTTCTTGGTTCATTAAGCTCACAAAAGCGTCTTCACTGCCTGCAATATATTCTGCCAAGGCAACGCAAGCATCATTACCTGAATCTACGATCACACCTTTAAGCAAGTCTTCAACAGATACGAGTTCATTAACCTGAACAAACATGCGGGAGCCACCTGTTTGCCACGCTTTTTTGCTGATTCGGACTTGATCTGTTAAATGAATCTGACCAGATTTCAACGCATTAGAGGCGACATACAATGTCATTAACTTGGTAAGACTGGCGGGGGGCATACGTGTATTTGCGTTTTTGCTAGCAATGATTTTGCCACTATCAGTATCCAATAGAAGATAACCCGCCGAAGACGTGCTTGGAGGACTAGGGATGAGGATGGCCTGACCCGGTATAGTTGTCTTTACCGCTGGTGCGGTTGCGAGCGAGTTCATTGAATCCAGCGTAGAGTCAGCGGCAGAGGCTGTCGCAGCGGTAAAAATGAACAGGGAACTCGTTAATATGAGACTTGCTTTGATAAGTTTGGAAAATAATTTGTCCATAAAAATATTAAACCCTAGTAGTTGCCCAAAGTAATATACTCAACACGCATGAGTATACCTCACCAGAAGCACAAAGGAAAATGTTAATAATGGTATCGACATTGTGCAATATGAATAACATCATTTTCTACTTTATAAACAAGACGATGTTCGCTATCTATGCGCCTCGACCAATAACCCGTCCAATTATATCGAAGTGGTTCAGGATCACCAATCCCTGTAAATGGGTGGCGCATAATTTCTTGAAGAAGAGAGTTAATTCTTTTTAAACTTTTTTTATCTGCTAGGGTCTGTTGACAATTGGTTCTTTGGCTGCAAAAAGAGTGTAATCGGTAAAAATTGGTTCTTGTTTTCGTTAAATAGCTTGCTATTCGCCTCAAA
>JABEVJ010000199.1 GCA_013043985.1 Legionellales bacterium
AAAAAAACTTGATCAGAATAAAAAAATTGATTTGACAAATTTTACAGATAAAGAAACTATTGAAAAAAACAAGCACATAATAGTTGAAAAAAAGGTAAGAAATAAAACTGCATCCAAAGATTCATCAGTATTGAATTTTTTTAAAAACTCAACATTTGTTAGAATTGGAAACCATGGTGAAACTCTTTTTTATGAATGCAAGACAAAGGAAGCCATGAAGAGTATTCCACAAACAATTCCACGCTATAGAGATTTTGTAGGGAAATTGAAATTTTTTAAATTTTATTCAGGCAATAAGTTTTACGTGTTTTTTGATCAATGCGAAGAGTTGAAAACCTATTTAAAACAAAATAAAATTGAGTTAAACATAACAAATGTTTATGAAACTTCCGAGTTTGCTTTTTTTACTGATTCAATCAATGAAAAGGAAACTAGTTCGAAACCTAATAGGCAAAAATTTGAATTATTTCGTTACTTTCTTAATCTTGTTACAGTTTCTCAGAAATCTGAGTGGATTAGGGATAAAAATAGAGAAGATGTGTGCACTATCTATTTTTCAGATGAGGTTCTTCGTTATAATCCATTGATATCATTTTATTTTAAAATGACGTTTAATAAATTTCTATCCGGCTATATGCATGATGCTTCAATTGTTCAAAGAAATAAATTTTATGCTAAAATAAAAAATTTTGAATCTCTTGTCAAAGTTTTTGAAGAGTTAAAAATTGAAATTCCTGAAATTCATGCATATGAAAGTAGGATTGAAAAAAATGTCAAACCGAAGCTATTGCGACATATAAATAAACAAATATTACCTGATATTCCTCATAAAGAAATCAGCCCTTTTCCGAAAATTTCATACCAGGAATATAACCGACTATGTAATGAAATTAAAAACCGACTTCCTGTAAATTTACAGGAAACGTTTCAATTGAATCCGAAAACAGTTTTCTATCTTAATAATGATGATGATATTTTGAAATTAAATGCAACAATTTCTGTCTTACAAAATACGTCGTTTACCTATAAGAAACAACAAAGTTTTGAAGAAAATTTTTACATAGGTTTCGTTCAAAAATTATCTATCTATGGTATGGAACTTGGCGTTTTTGCCGCCAAAAACATGATTTTCAATGCTCATGATGTGCTGTGTCAATATCCAGGGGTTTTTACAACAATTAAACCTGATAATATGACTTATGTTTATGAATTTAATGATGGTTATCTTGTACCAGACCCCACTTTAGGATTTAATTTTATTCCGTGGATGAATTCTGGCTCGTCTCTCTATTTAGCCCATATTCAAGCGATCATGGATCCTGAAAATTCACATAGAATTAATATAGTTGCTTCACCGTTATGCGGCGAAAAAGTGGAAATAAAAAAAGATGAACAATTTCTTAATTTTTATGGGTCAGATTATTTTTCAATTACATTGCAACAAAAAAAGATTGAACGAATTCCAGTCAATAAATTGGATGGAGTAACTCCTTTTAAAGAAGAGTTTAATAAATTAAAACTGAAAGAAAATTATATTAACAGAGATGAATTCCCTGAAATGCCTCAACGAGTACTGGGCCGTTATTTTAAACATAATTTTTTTGGCGGGAAAACCAATAAATACGAGACTCATTTTCCTAAAATAGTAAAAAATATTATTGCCGGAAAAAAATTAGACAAATATTCAGCTCAAATTGAATATCCTGTTTTGTTTCAATCTCATAATGAACTCTGTCCGCACGAGTTGCAGCCAGAGATTACACCTTTAATGTTAGCTTGCTTATTTGGAAATTTAAATGCTATTGAATTTTTAATAAAGGCGGGTGCTATGTTAAATCGAGACGACAAAAATCTAAAAACAGCCGTATATTATGCCACCGAAAATGAAAACAAAAATTTGATTAAACCAACATTAGAGTGTTTGGCAAAATCTGAGCAGCTTGATGTGACTGTTCAAGATAGAAATGGAAATACACCTCTACACCATATTCTTCTTCGCCATAATAAATATGAATGGTTGAAAATTTTAATCAATGCGAATGTTGCTGAATTTGAATTTGATGATCTTGAGAATAAAGATTATCAAACGATAGTTGATTGTGCTATTGAAAAAAGCAACTTTGAGGCGATTGAGTTTTTTAGAGCACGTTACTCAAAACCAGCAAAAGATGAGGAAAAAATTACCATTATAGAAAATCAGCTTTCTTTTAAATAAATTTATGAAACGCTTCGGGTATAGTCGCTGTCGCGTAATGTGAAATTAGCAACAAATAACGAAAAATGCTCGTCATTGCGAGGAAACGCAGCGACGAAGCAATCCAGTAGAAAAATCGTAAAATCAAGGACTTGACACTTATGATCATTCTGGATTGCTTCGTCGTAAACTCCTCGCAATGACGAGGGTTTACCCAAATTTGCTGTTATTCCTAATTACGCGACAGCGACTATATCATCTCATATTGTATAAAGCTAGCAGCTCTACTGGTAAGCGCTCTCCCTTAAAACCAAACTCTTGTTTGACCTTTTCTATTTCAGCAAGGCAGTTATGGCTAAGTTTTATTTCTGTTGAAACTACATTTTGAAGTAAATGTTCAGTACGGCGCATCCCTGGTATCGCGATTATGTTATCATTTTGATTTATCACCCAAGCGAGAGCAAGTTGTGCTGGAGTGATATTGTTATTATTTGCAATGTTTTCCAATGCATTAAATAAATGCTGATTGTCATTGAAATTTTCTGGACTGAGATAAGGTAATTCCCGTCGAAAGTCATTCTTGTCAAACTTGTCTAGATTTTTATATTGGTTTGATAACAGTCCGCGACTAAGTGGACTATATGCCACAAAGCTTATTTTTTTGTCTTTACATAAAGGAAGCACCGTTTTAGCAGGTTTGCAGATTGCGATCGAATATTCTGTTTGAATAGCACTTACTGGAAAAATGTGATGGGCTCGCTCTATGATCTCAGGATTTGCTTCGGACAATCCAATAGCTCGAATTTTTCCCGCTTTCACTAAATCGGCCATCGCGAGTATACTTTCTTCGATAGGGCGGGAAGCATCAATCCGGTGCAGATAAAAAATATCAATGTGATCGATGCCCAAACGTTTCAAGCTGGCATCACAAGATTGAGTGATGTATTCTCGACTACAGTCAATGACACGCTGTTCTGTCGATGTGCTGTCTCGGACAATGCCGCATTTAGTACCAATGACAACTTGATCGCGATGTGGTTGAAGAGTTTTACCTAATAATGTTTCGTTATGTCCTTTGCCATAGATATCTGCCGTGTCAAAAAAATTGATCCCTTTATCTAAAGCGTTTAATATTGTATTTTTCGATTGCTTATCGTCGGTTGCACCGTACCATTCGGACATCCCCATGCAACCGAAACCCAGCACAGAAACCATGATATCTGTTTGTCCTAATTGTGTATATCGCATTTCATTTATTCCTTAGTCAAAAGAGGTTTTACGGCGATAAAGGCATTGATAGCAGTAGGAAATCCAGTACATAAAGCAGTTTGTGTCATGATTTCAATCACTTCTTCTCGGGTAGCACCTATTCTTAAAGCAGCTTCAACATGGGCTTGTAATTGAGGCAATGCATTCCCCAATGTCATTAATGAGGCGATATAAGCAAGTTCACGAGTTTTCAAATCAACCACTTTATTTTGCATAATTTTCCCAAATCCCCACTCAATAATCAATGTGGTGATTTGAGGACAGATTTCTCCTAAATTGTTTATGAGGTTTTCGCCTGCTTGACCACCATGAATTTGTTTCATTGTCTCGAGACCCTGTTGATATCGTTTGTTTGGCATGTTATTATCCTTTGTTATTAAATAAATTAATGTTTAATTTTATTGTCTCTACCGCAGTGAGTATAAAATCAATTTACATCAAAGGATATCCGGGAAAATTACGGAGACACCGGACAACCATTAACATGACAAATGAGCTTATAATTTCAAACCAGCATTTTTTCTTTTCCGTAACGGAACAATTAAATGCGCTCGTCAAGCCTTTGAAAGATTATTTTGGTATAACCAGTTTTGTTTATTTAAAAAATTTCCATAATGGAGAAGAGTTACGTCTATCTAACCAGCCTGAATGGATAGATTATTATTACCATCATCAGTTATATAAACATAACGTATTTGAGCGAGCACCAGGGAAGTATAAAAAACAACATATTTTATGGGCTGCGCTGCCTGAAAATACTCAAACATTGCATTTTGCAAAAAAGTTTGGGATTGATTACGGTATCACTTTTATTAATCCAGTAGCAGACGGTTGTGAGTTTTTTTTCTTGGGAACAACGCCAGACAGACCTGATGTCATGGCTCGTTATATTAGTCATCTGGATTTGTTGGAGCAATTTTTATTAAGCTGGAAAGAGAATGCCAATGGTTTACTTCAAGATGCTGATAAACACCGTTTGATCTTGCCGAAAGAATTGGATAAAGAAATTGCATTTTTGCAGCCTGAAAAAATAGATACTCAAGCATTTCTTTCAACAGTAAGCAATAAAACTCAATTTAAAATGACTGACCGCGAAGGAGCTTGTGCTGCTTTACTTTTGCGAGGTTATACGATGAAAATGATTGGGCAGTCATTAGATATTTCACCTCGTACCGTGGAAACCCATCTTGATAATTTGAAACGTAAGACGGGTTCTTTCAGTAAGGGGAGTTTAATTAAGTATTTGGAAGCGAATCTTTTTTCTCTGGTTAAGCGACGATCAGAATAAAACACTCAGAAAAATATACATTCCAATCAATGCAACTAAAATTGCCACAATGAGAGCATAATTCCATCTGTCACCGCCATCAAACTTATGCAGTCGAGCTAATTGGGTTTGATGTTCTATCATTCCAGGGATGAGAGACAAAGTGCCTAATAAAATTAAAAAAAGCCCCAGTTGATTAGTTAAGCCAAAATGAGAATTTTGAGGGATATTAAGGTCACTTTTTAAATATTGAAAAAATTTAATTAGACCAAAACCAAAAGTAATCATTGAAAAGGCTGTTCGAATCCACGACATCAGAGTTCGTTCGGCAGCCAGCCTTGTTCTGACTACTGCCAACATCGTTGCATTGTCAGTGAGGGCTTCTTTTATGGGGAGTGGATCGCTTTCATTGGTTGTTGTCATGATTCATTATCTCGCTAGGTGCTTTCCCTGTCCGTAATAAATGAGCCATCAGGTTCATCGGTTGCTTTATATGGGTAAAAAATTGCTTGTAACCCGCACAAAGGTAGTTTAAACCATCATCACCCGTTGGTGTCTGAATAAATCGATCTTTAGGGCAGCCGCCATAACAGGCAAATTTAACATCACATTGATGGCAGTAGTCGGGGAGGGTATCATATTTGTTGCGGCCAAATTGCCGCTGTTTGGGGCTGTTTACCAGTTCGCCCATATTTTTTTCCATGATGTTCCCAATTAAATAGTCGGGTTCTACATAATGATCACATGCATATAAATCGCCATTGTGCTCTAGTGCTAATGCATTGCCGCAGGTGGGAGAAAAGATGCAAAGTGAATGCATTCCTAGCCAGCTTGCAAGTGCAACATCAAAGGATTGAACAAAAACCGTGCCTACATCCCGTTTTATCCATTCATCAAAAATAGTCACGAGAAATTGGCCATATTGGCTTGCACTGACTGAGCGTGCTGTAACTGTTGAACCTTGCTGTTTATATAGCGGTTTTACGGCATTTTTTTTGAGTTTGGCAATTGGAAATTCAATGTCATTATTGCGCTCAACAATAGGAATAAACTGCATATAATGTGCATTCAGCTCATCGCGAAAAAAATGATAAATCTCTAGCGGAAATGATGCATTTTCTGCATGTAAAGTGCAAAGGATATTAATATCAACGTTATATTTTTTCAGCATGTTATAACCATGGATAACACGATCAAAACTCCCTTTCCCATTTTTATAGGTGCGGTAAGCATCATGCATCGCTTTGGAGCCATCGATACTCACGCCAACTAGAAAATTGTTTTCGGCAAAAAAAGCAGCCCATTCATCTGAGATACGTGTTGCATTCGTTTGAATACTATGAACAACAGTTTGGCCAGATTTTTTATATTTTGCGACGAACTCTAACGAACGCTTATAAAAATCAAGTCCAATGAGAGTAGGCTCACCACCTTGCCAGGCAATCGTTACTTCTCCTTGCCCATGTGTCTGTAATAATTGTTTGATATACGCTTCATGTACATCATCATTCATCCTGAAATTACTATCAGGATAAAGTGTCTCTTTTGAAAGGAAAAAACAATAGGTACAATCCAGGTTGCAGATTGCACCAGTTGGTTTTGCCAATAGATGAAATTTATAAATTGACATGATTAATCTCTGGCCATTAGTCTGGCAAAATCATGCGTTAAATTGCTAATGGGTTTACCGCTAACATCAAATGCGACAAACTTAATCACTCCGCCTTTAAAAGGAAAAGGCACGTCATATTGCTTGCTGACGGGATCGGCGTTATCAAAACCAATGCATAATCCTTCTCCTGCTAAAGAGTATTTGCCGGGTTGAATTTTTAATGCTCCTTCTGCAACGGGTTTTTCATTGACAAACATTTTGAGTTTGCCATGCGTTGTATAACGCTCATCCATGCTCTCTTTTTTGAAAAGCAATTCGATGTTGACATTTCCAGTAGGAAGTAATTCGTTGGACTGTATGACCTGTTCTTCAATACCAATAAAGTTATTAATATAAATTAATTTTCTGTGCTGTATAAATAAAACCTGCCCTCCAAAGCGTGAGCCTTGGGCAAAAATAATACCATTAACATCGTCATTTACTTCATCAAGTTTTATTACCGTAAGAAAATCCCGTCCTCTTAAGTCTACGGCAATATTATTTGGTACTGGTGACGTATTGGGATAATAAATAAACCGATCGCGAGTAATTTCCGCTTCAGAGGGTCTTTCAAGGCTCATTTGTTCAAAAGGCGAACGATCATCAAGTGGTAAAACGTTATGTTTGCCTGCTTCGATAAACCAGAGGTCAATTAATTCGCGCAATTTATCGGGGTGCTTATCTGCCAGATTATGCATTTCAGTTCGATCATTTTCAACATGATAGAGTTCCCATTCATCGGAATGAAAATTACCTTTGCCTGAAAGGGGAGCGTGACGTGCCACAGCCTTCCAGCCATCATGATAAATTGCTCGTGTTCCTAACATGGCATAATACTGTGTTTTCCTCTGATCAGGAGCATCCGGTTTATCAAAAGTGTAAGCCATACTTACTCCGTCAAATGAGCTTTGTGATACGCCTTTGATCTGGTTGGGGGGAGTAATACCGCACAGATTTAAAATGGTAGGCATGATGTCGGTGGCATGATGATATTGATCACGAACCTGACCTGCCACCTCCTTCATTGCTTTTGGCCAGCTGATGATACAAGCATCGGCAATGCCGCCTTCCAGACTATATCGTTTAAACATTTTATATGGAGTATTAAATGCAGCAGCCCATCCAGTAGGGTAATGGTTATAAGTATCAGGGGAGCCGAGTTTATCGATATTTTTGAGATTTTCCTGTAAATCATCGGGCCAGTTATTAAAAAATTTATTTTCATTTACTGAGCCATTGGGGCTTCCCTCTGCACTTGCACCGTTGTCCGACACAGAAACAAAAATGGTATTTTCCAATTGTTTAGTTTCTTCGAGATAATCCAGTAAGCGGCCAATCTCATGATCGGTATAACTCAGGTATCCTGCATAGACTTCAGCCATTTTGCAAAATAATTTTTTTTCATCTAGAGAGAGAGTCTCCCATGGCCGAACATAATCTCCCTCGATAATCACTTCATTAACTGGCCAGGGATTTAAAGGTGATAATTCGGTATTTTCAGGCACAATTTCAAGAGCCTTCATTTTTTCTAGCGTTAATTCACGAAATTTTTCATACCCCATGTCAAATTTACCTTTATATTTATCGATCCATTCTTGGGGGGCATGATGGGGCGCATGAGTTGCCCCATAAGCCAAATATATAAACCAGGGTTTTTTAGGCGCACATTGTTTGACATCGGCAATATAACTGATTGCCTTGTCGGTCAGGTCTTTGCTTAAATGGTAACCGTCCTTGGGCAGATAGGGTTGGTCAATGAGTTGGTTATCCTGAGTTAAATCAGGATACCATTGATTTGTTTCAGCACCGATAAAACCATAAAAACGCTCAAATCCCCTACCTAACGGCCATGAACGACGAGTTGATGCAACCGTAGATTCAATATCGGGTGATAAGTGCCATTTTCCAATTGCGTAAGTTGCCCATCCTTGTTCCACTAGTATTTCAGATAACATGCCATTTTCAGGTGGAATCAAGGCACTTAGCCCGGGAAATCCATTCGCACCTTCTGTGATACAGGCCATATTGTTGCGGTGCGCACTGCGTCCAGTGAGAAGACAGGAGCGTGTTGGGGAACATAAAGCCGTGGTATGCCAATTGGTGTAGCGTAACCCCATTTGTGCAATGCGATCGAGATTGGGTGTTTCAATGATGGGATTTCCAAAACAACTGAAGCCTGCTATGCCAACGTCGTCCCAGACTATGTAGAGTATATTCGGGGCGTTATCAGGTGCTTTGGGAGGTAAGTAGGGTGTCCAGTCAGGGGTTGAATGACGAACATCAACGTTAATTGTGCCTTGGAAGGGTTTCATGATGTACTCCAGAAACGTATAATACTTCGACTATATACCCGAAGCGAACAAAAGAAAATCATTTTCATGGAAAATGATTATTTAATAAAGAACAACAGGATAAAAAGAATGACATTCATTATCGAATATAAGCCAAAACAATATACAGATTCACAGCCTAAGTTAGCGATTGAGCAACTTAACCAGCTCTATGATTCATTATGTGCATTCTATAGTCAGGTGAAGAGACCGGAAAGTGAAAATCTCTTCATCTACAGCAATGAAGAGATAACATGGACAAATATAGAAGATGCGCGGCTGCTAATAAAAGTAGAGTTGAATTATGGAAAGGATTTTGTTAACAAAATTTTAAATGTAGATGAAAATTTTTTTTCTATCAGCGATGATGTGAAAATATTAGATTTTCTTGATATTTATATCAATGCAGTTAATTTTAGTGTCAATAATTTACAACAATTAGATAGTTATTTTGAAAAATGTATTTCTGATGAAGTAACAAATGACGGCGACATTGACAATAAAAACAAAAATATCTGGTTCATATCTAAAAAAATTGATCTTTTCTTTGAATTTCTCAAGCTTTCTGCCCTGGATCATGAATCTGGTAGCTGGGAACGGTTTTTGTGCGGTTTTTTTGATTATGCACTAAATTTTACAAGTAACGAATTTGAGCATTTTCAAAAAATAAATAATTGTTTTGAGCAGTTTAAAGTGTATTACTATATGGT
>JABEVJ010000200.1 GCA_013043985.1 Legionellales bacterium
ATAGCAAGCTATTTAACGAAAACAAGAACCAATTTTTACCGATTACACTCTTTTTGCAGCCAAAGAACCAATTGTCAACAGACCCTATACTCAACACACAAGTGTGTTGAGTATCTTGGGTATATATAGTCGCTGTCGCGTATTGTGGTCAAAATTCGCACGGAGTGGTAGCCCTCAATAAGTATGCAAACAATAATGATTATTTCATCATGCTTTATGTGTAAAATGAACTTAAACGAACGCTAGTATTTGCAGACTTACTGAGGGATCAAGCTTGATCACCCCTCAGTCCGCCCGCAAATCCAGCGTTCGTTAAAATTTGTCGAATGATGAACAGATGATGAAATAATTACTTCTTTTGCAGGCGGATTGAGGGCTGCACATCTTTTGACCTCATTACGCGACAGTAAGTATATATAAGGCAAGCAGTACATGAAATTCATTGATGAGGCAAGAATTCGCGTTCGAGGTGGCAAAGGCGGCAACGGCTGCATGAGTTTTCGACGTGAAAAATTTATTCCTTTTGGTGGGCCAGATGGCGGCGATGGTGGTGATGGTGGGTCGGTTATTTTAGAGGCCGATGAATCCATTAACACGCTTGTTGATTTTCGCTATAAACGCGAATATAACGCCCGTTCTGGTGAATCTGGCCGAGGCAGCAATTGCACCGGAAAAAAAGCAGACGATTTAATTGCTAAAGTACCCATCGGCACCTTGGTTTTTGATGAAGCCACAAGCGAGCTATTGGGTGATTTGGTGCATCACGGCGATCGTTTTGTGGTGGCTCAATGCGGCTTCCACGGTTTAGGTAATGCACGTTACAAAAGCAGTACTAATCGGGCACCCAGGCAAACCAGCGAGGGTGGACTCGGTGAAGAGCGCCAGTTACGTCTTGAGTTAAAATTATTAGCTGATGTGGGCTTACTCGGTTTGCCAAATGCAGGCAAATCGACTTTTATACGTGCTGTTTCTGCTGCCCGCCCCAAGGTGGCTGACTATCCCTTTACCACATTGCATCCTAACTTAGGGGTGGTAAAAGTGGATGATATGCGCAGTTTTGTTCTCGCTGATATTCCCGGTTTAATTGAAGGAGCAGCAGAAGGAGCAGGGCTGGGCGTTCAATTCTTAAAGCATCTTTCACGCACTCGCTTATTACTTCATATTGTTGATATTGCACCTATGGACGATAGTGATCCGCTTGATGCAATTAATACTATTTATCAAGAACTTGCTAAATTCAGTCCTGAACTTGGAGCAAAAGAACGTTGGTTAATATTAAATCAGTGCGATAAAGTGACTGAAGAGACTGTGCAACTTAAAAAGCAGGATATTCTGGAAAAATTGAAATGGACTGGACCCGTATACACGATTTCTGCCATTACAGGGCAAGGTACTCGTCAGTTGTGTTTTGATATTATGAAAAAGTGGGATGAACCTGCGTCGGAAGTGTTGCCTAGTGCGTCTGAGGTTGAGTAACTAGTCGCTGTCACGTATTGTGGTCAAAATTAGCACTGAGCCGTTCAGAGCTGTTAATATAATTTCTGATTTCATCAGCAATACTAGGGTCTGTTGACAATTGGTTCTTTGAAGCGAAAAAAGAGAGAATTGAGGAAAAATTTATTCTTATTTGAGGCGAATAGCAAGCTATTTAACGAAAATAAGAACAAATTTTTACCGATTACACTCTTTTTGCAGCCAAAGAACCAATTGTCAACAGACCCTAGCATATCTATCTGATTCTAAAAAAATATTTCGCGCCTCAAAAAGATTATGGCTAACATTATGACCATCTAACTGACTTATCATAACTAAGGATATATTTTTATCACCGCCTTTTCCGCTGAATAGCACATTATATTTTTTAGCCTTGCTAATGTCATCTATGTTTGTAAAAGGATTGCTTGGATCATCGATAAGTTCTTTGGCTGTGCGCGGTTCTTGTTCTAACTGTTTTTTTAAATCATCAAATTTAATAATATCAGCATCCGTATTTTGTCTTAATTCTTCAATTTCATTTTGTACGCGTGCCATGGATTGATCCTGCCCTCCGTATCCTGATCAATCAAAAAATGAGCTAACTCAGTGTTTTTGTCAATGATGGCCCACATTAAGGCGGTATTGGCACAACCTCCGCTATCTCTGGTAGATGGATCGGCACCATTTTGAATGGTTTCTTTAATCTCTGCTATTGTTTGGGCTGGAAATTCTCTACGGGTATAGTTGACAAACCGTATTAAATCAGGAAATATCTTTCAACTGGTCACGGGAATTCGGAACTGATTTTTTTGTCATGGATATGAAAAAGACATTCTCCCCAGAAGGATCAGAAGGATAAAATAGTGCTTGATAAGGAGAATTAGTATGGAAAGCCAGTCATCTAAACAACAATATCGTCCCCTGTTTACTTTGCTCCGCATTGGTTCAAAGGAATATCCTGTTTTAGATCAATCAGTTGCATTGAGACAAGCTGAAACTTGTCTTACCAGAGCTCTATTTTTGATGCAGTCAGCCGATGCCGACCGACATGCAAAAGTGATAAACCACGAGTTATTACTTGCCTGTGATTTAGGCTCAAGTGATGCTGCTTTTCTACTTGCATCCCGAGTTCTTGATAATAATTTAGCCATGTCTTTTCCTCAGGAAGATGCGGTTGTTTTTTTAAAAATAGCGGCTGATCGCAGACATCCAGAAGCAGCTTATCAATTAGGATCTTGTTATGCGGGCATCGACAAAACTAATGCGACTGAGGTGATATGTTCATATTATTTTGACAGTATTTCAGGAGAAGAACGCTCACGTTTAGCTGAGCATTATTTTGAATTTGCAGTTGCAGCAGAGCATCGGGAAGCGATCGAAGAGCTTATTATTGCTTATGCTTATGGCAGGGGTTATATAAACAAAGACGCAGCTAAGTTTAGCTTGTTGTGTCAACGTCTCATCGAGCGTGGCGATCAAGCAGTTACTCTGGGATATGGTGCATGGCTGGCTGGCATGACAGTGGAGGGGGAGAAGCCTTTAGCTGAGGCTGTTTCGCTTCCAGTGGATTATATTCAGGCTATTGGGTATTTAATTTTGGCCTCTAAGGGCTCAGATATGGTTTTAGGTCAACATGCGCTTCATCTGATTTGTCTCGGACTTGCCAAAGGTCTATGGGATAGCTGTCCTCCCGATTATCTCGCTTTTCAATTGAAACAGTCGGTGGATGCTGGTAATCAGCTGCTTGCCTTGTATTTTGCCTGGTATGCTATCCCGATGCATCGTCGCTGCGAGATGCCAGAGTTGCTTGAGCAGCAGCAACTGACTTTGCTTGCTAGCTTTGTAGAACAAGGTGAAAGCTCTGCAATGTACTATCTTGATAAGGCTCTGGTGGGGTCAAATATGCCTTTATCAAGTATTGCTAAAGAGCTCTTATTGCAAGTTTTCAGCTATGGTAGTGATGAGATGGAAGGGCAGCTAGTCAATTAACCTCAGTTATGGATAAAGTGATCTTTAGGGTCTGTTGACAATTGGTTCTTTGAAGCGAAAAAAAGAGAGAATCGAGGAAAAATTGGTTCTTGTTTGAGGCGAATAGCAAGCTATTTAACGAAAACAAGAACCAATTTTTACCGATTACACTTTTTTTGCAGCCAAAGAACCAATTGTCAACAGACCCTATCCATAACTGAGATTAAATTAATTCTCTCTTATCTGCCCATCGCCGAAAACCAGCCATTTGTAACTTGTCAGTGCCTCCAATCCCATTGGACCACGGGCATGAAGTTTTTGGGTGCTGATTCCTATTTCAGTCCCCATACCAAATTCGCCGCCGTCGGTAAATGCAGTTGAAGCATTGACATAGACAGCTGAGGCATCTACGCGAGTGAGAAAATACTCAATTGCCTGTTTATCTTCGGCAATGATGGCCTCACTGTGCTTAGATGAATATTGAGTAATATGGGCAATCGCTTCTTTGATAGAGGCAACAGTTTTGATTGACATTTTATAGGACAAAAACTCATGTCCAAAATCTTTTTGCTCCGCTTGATGCAGTAAAGAAGCAGGATAATGCAATGTTAAGGCTTGAAAAGACTGCTCATCAGCAAAAATCTCGACATTATTAAAAGACAACAATGCTATCAGGTCGTATAAATCAGTTAGCCTGGTTTCATGAATAATCAAGGTATCTAATGCGTTACAGACGCTAACACGCCGGGTTTTAGCATTATTGATAATCAAACGACCTTTTTCTAGATCGCCTGATTGATCAAAATAGGTATGTACGATGCCCGCGCCAGTTTCAATAACGGGTATTTTGGCATTTTCACGGACGAAATCAATGAGTACTTGACTTCCTCTTGGAATACAGGCATCAACAAGACCCGCTGCATGAAGCAATGTAAGAGCTGCCGTTCTCTCTGCTGGTAACAAATAGACTGCTGCAGGATCAATGCCTGATTCTTGAAGAGCTTGGTGAATGATTGCAACCAGAATCTGATTGCTGAATGATGCTTCTTTTCCGCCTTTTAAAATACATGCATTGCCTGCTTTAAAACAGAGGCTGAAAACATCGGTAGTCACATTAGGCCGAGATTCATAAATAACTGCAATGACCCCTAAAGGAACAGATACTTTTTGAATACATAAGCCGTTTGGTAAGAATTTTTCGCTGATTTTTTGCCCTGTTGGTGTTGCCAGAGAAATTACCTTTTCAATGCTTTCTGCCATCGAGTGAAGGCGTTTCTCAGAGAGCAATAAACGATCATACATCGGATCGGAAGACGCCATTTTTTGCAAATCTTTCGCATTTTCCTGCAAAATGAGGGCGCTGGAGCGGCGCAGTTTGTCAACGACAAGCTGCAAAACCTGGTTGCGTGCAGCGTCATCCAGCAGCGATAAATTTTTAGCTGTGTTTTTGGTTTTGTGAATTTCATTTTGTATTTGTTCTGACATGCTGTTATCCATATAAATAAACCTCCCTACAGCAAAATGTGTAAATGATCATAATGAATAAATTCAGGCTTATCTTTTTGGCCACAGTACTCATTGAGCTTGGCGGCATCATATCGGGCAATACCGATGCCTATTTTTTTTCCTTCCGGGGATAAAATTTCCACTAAATCGCCTTTTTTGAAGTCACCAGCACATGTTTCTATGCCCACGGGCAGGATACTGATAATTCGTTTATTTTCCTGGAGAATGTGGAGTAAACAAGGATTAATTGAAATGGAACCATTCTGTTGATTCGCACTATACGCCATCCACCGTTTGATACTGGATTTCTTTTTTGCAGGCAGAATCATGGTTCCCACTGGTTCATTCTGAAGAATGCGCAAAATAACTTGCGCTTGTTTTATACTAGCAATATGCGTTGTAATACCTAATCCTGACATTTTTTGAGCCGTATTGACTTTACTAATCATTCCCCCTCGTCCATGAGTACTTTTTGCAACCGAAATGTCAGGCCAGCCAATATGAGGATCGATGACAGGAATCAGACAAGCATTGGGTTCACTGGGATGCCCAGTATAAACACCCTCTACATCACTCAGAATAATCAGTTTATCAGCTCCCATCTGCACTGCAATTAAACCAGCCAGCTCATCATTATCGGTGAACATTAATTCTTCGATGGCAACCGTATCATTTTCATTGAGAATGGGAACAATGTTTTTGTGTTGTACAATTTCACGTAATAATCGAGCAATATTCAAGTAATGTTGTCTGGTTTGAAAATCTTGTTTTGTCAGAAGCAATTGTGAGACCAAAATATTGTGTGAGCGGAACAATTGCGCATAAAGGTGCATGAGCTCATGTTGACCTAATGACGCCAACACCTGTTTTTCAGCGGTCGATGTGCCATATTCGCGGCCAAGCAATTGACGAGCCACTTTGCGTCCAGAACTGACTGCGCCAGAACTGACCAAAATAACATGATGTCCCATTTTTTGTAAGTCAGCAATCTGCTTGACTAAGTCTTGCATCACGGATTCGATAGGAACCCCGTCATGAGATAAAATGCTCTGTGTGCCTACTTTAATGATAATTTTCAAATTTTAAGTCCACTTAGTTTCACATCTTCGGGTATATAGCCGAAGCGTTTCATATTTAGGGGTTTATGACGCCGCTATTTTTCGTCATATGAAACGATTAAAACCAGCAATAGTTATTCATATTGTGCAGTTTTAATC
>JABEVJ010000201.1 GCA_013043985.1 Legionellales bacterium
GAGAGAATCGAGGAAAAATTGGTTCTTGTTTGAGGCGAATAGCAAGCTATTTAACGAAAACAAGAACCAATTTTTACCGATTACACTCTTTTTGCAGCCTAAGAACCAATTGTCAACAGACCCTTGTATAATGATTTGAGAAATTGAATATAAAATAAGGAATAATGATGGAAACACTGCTCGTTATCGATGTTACGTATAAAAAGCCCTTGGACGAAGTCAACGGTTTATTGGATGCTCACCGCGCTTTTTTAGACCAATATTATGAACAAGGTATTTTTATCGCTTCCGGTGCCAAACAGCCGCGCACAGGTGGTATCATTTTAGCTCGAACCACGCGAAAAAATATGGAGGCCATTATCCAGCAAGATCCTTTTTATATCGGAGAAGTAGCTGATTACCATATCACGGAATTTGTTCCTACCAAATACAGTAAAGCATTTGAGCATGTTGTTAAAAATTGATTTTTTAAGGTTATTATTAATTGGGTTCTATTAAATATATAATATTTTCATTTCGATTGCTAACATACACGAAAAGAAGCGCAGCGTTTTATTTGGGTGGAGTCATTGCTATGATTGCTGCAGATGGTGCGAATAGTCATACACGTCAGCAATTAAATATTGAAATGGAATATCCCTCTGATCTTGGATGATGGGTGCTCAAATTGCAAGTGTTTATCGTAAAGAGCGAGTTTTTCTTGTCGGTGATGCAGCGCATCGATTGCCGCCTACCGGTGAGTTGGGTATGAATACAGGGACACAAGATGCACAAACAACAAAATAATTTGAATTATGCTGGTTTGGATTTAGGCTTTGTTTATCATTCTAAAGGCATAAACCCCTAAATATGAAACGCTTCGGGTATATTGTCAGAAAATAATCAACGCTTCAGTATCTCAGAAGCTGAATATGTCCCAACGACTTTACCAGGAAGCCGAGCTCCTCATGTGTGGCTGTTTAAAAATGGCACACAAATTTCTACACTGGATTTATTTGAAAATGAGTTTGTATTATTGATGAGGCCAAAGGTCTCACTTGGAAAAACGCCGCAGAAACGCTGGTTAATAATGGTCTTGATTATCCGTTGAGAATTTATCAAATAGCGATAGATGGTGATTTGATTGATCCAGAAACTCTTTTCAAAGAGACACCCACTAAAATACCCACTTATATTTTGGCAAACAAAGCAGATAATTTTTGACGATAAGAACGTTTTGGAATCATTTCCAAATAGCATCCAAACTCTTGATAATAAAGCGATTGTGTTTTCTCAAATAGTTTTGCGAGTTCTTCTTTTGAGCTTGCTTCTTTCGCTAAATGAGGATGATGATGTAAAAAACGACCAAAGATATGCGTGCAGAAATCAGCATATTCTTCTGTATGCAAAATATGGGCGTGCCATACTTCATCGACTTCGTAGGATGGTGGAAGCGTATACTCATCACCGTATTTTTTCTTGAGAATCAAAAAATTCCGGTATTGCACAATGGCAGCTTCTGCGGATTTTTTATACCATTTGTCGACTTGAACCAAGCGTGCAAGAGTTGTGGTTAAGTCTAAAGCATACACCGCGCGGGTAAAGTTTTCAAAATCATGATCAATTGAGGAGTTTTCCTGTTTCATTGCTGCTCCTGTACTCGTAACTTGTCGAAGAGAAATCGACTTTTTTATATTAACGTAAAATTAATAGCCATTATAGTTTATTTTTTCTATATTGCAATACCTTTGTTGATTTGTTTTTATATGTTCTAAAGTTGATCTGTTGAGTGAAATTATTATTGTCAGTTTTGTGTATTTTGCATAGTTCATCTCTATTTAGCCATAGTGGGTATACATAAAAAAATATTATTTAACTCTCAGTTCACTCAAACTTTACCTTGATTACTTTCCATCTAGTTTTTGCTGAATATCCTGAACAATGCTGATTGTTGCCTCAATTTCCTTCAGTTTTACCTGTAATTTATCCATTGAATACGAAAATTTTTCTTTTTTGGAATTATAATAGACAATCAACAAATTGGCCTCCATCTTCATTTCTTCGCGCACAGTGGGATCTATAGGTTTTCCTTGTTGCATGTGGAGAATAGCATTATATAAGGGAGGCAAAAGGGCTTGAATTTTTTTTTCTTTCCCATCCAATAGGTTTAGACTATTATTTACGTCCATATGCAGCCCTCAGTTTGTTTTGATACAGAAGTCTTATGCGATACACAACACACATAAGTTTTCGGTTTTTTGACTTGTCTTTTTTCATCAGGTTGAACGGTTAGAATGTCTGCGACAAAAATCCCTGAAACTCATGTGTGTTGAGTATAAATTGTTGCAGTAAAAGTTCAAGACATTGAAAAAGGGTTGGAAAAATGGTGGCAAATAAATAATCAGGCTTCTTCAGGTTCAAATTTTTTACGATCAGAATTTTTAATATCTATTGCATTTTGAGGGTGAACTGTTTTTTGCATTATTTTAAAACGGTAATAAAATGCTAATAAGATACTAGCAATAAAAAACACGCTAAGAAATAAAAGGGCAAATTTAAAATTCATTGCTGAAAATGATCTTACTGCACTTTGGGTGATGTGACCTGGCCAAGCGTGATCTAATATTATTCCAAACAGTATTTTTATTATAGTTCCGCCTGCCATTACAAAAATTGATATGATACTAGATGCCAATGAGATAATATCTGTTTTTGAGTTGGTGAGCACAATGGAGTAACCAACTGATTGAGTACTTGAAAAAAGCCCTAAAGCAAAAAAAATCAAACTGAGGAAAAAAAACGAGTTTCCAGGGTAAAATATCAACAAATACAATAAAAGTGTTGATAGAAAAGAACCTAACAATAGCAAAACCGCAATTCTTTGTTCGTTTTTTGCATAATATCCAGCTATAGGAGTACCAATTATTAAACCAAAAAAAGTTAATGAAGCAATAATAGAGGCTTGATCTATCGAAAAGGAATGAACTTGGTGTAAATAAATAGTACTCCATAGCGCTCCTAATACCAATACAGGTAAATTCAAAAATGTAGTGTATAAAGCTCCAATCCAGGTATACGGATTGGTAAGAACTTTTTTCAACTGTATAGTTAACTGAGTGAATGTTAGTCGTATTTGTTTTTCATCCGGTATATCGGAAGGATTATCTCGTAAAAACAGATAATTCAGTAATAAAGCAATTAAGCCTATAAATGACAGTATGAATAATGCACCTCGCCAACCAAAGGAATTTGTTAGCATAATGATCGGTTCATGAGATAGAATGCCGCCAATAAATGCGATAGTAATGATGATTCCAAGAGCTAGTGGTAATTTATCTGAGGTAAACCAAGTTGAAGCTAATCTAAGACAGCAAAGAAATGCAAATGTACCACCTACACCCTCGATAAAGCGTGAGATAAATGCAGTATAAAATCCTCCAGAGAAACAGAAAAAAACAGATCCAAGAATTAGCAAAGAAAACATAAGACAAACTACTTTCTTGGTACTAAAGCGATCTAAAATAATTCCTGCTGGAATTAAACAGATAAGATTACCATAAAAATAAGAAGCAGAAAGATTTGCCAAAGAAGCAGCAGTCAATTGAAATGTTTGCATTAATTGGGCAGATAACGCATCCATAACTGTTGCCTCAGTAAAGTGAAAACAAAAAAACAGAGAAGCTGTAATGCATATAATCCATGCTTGAAAGGAGTTTTTTTGATATGCCATGACTTTATCCTTTAAATTGAGCAAATTGCAGTTGATAACTTATTAGCTATCATATCCATTTGTTGTGATGTAAAGAGGGGTTGGGGATAGAGTAAATTAATATATAAACAATTTTTAAAAGTATTTACACAAATAAAAAAATTATTTTTACCTCTATCAAAAATATGTGTATCACAAGCAACATGTATATCAATTAATTCAAAATTTTTATAGGCTACATTTTCAATGATGCCCATGTTACTGACACCGAAGCTCGTATTTTTTTCTTCAACTTGCTCAAAAAATTGGTTAATATTGATGCATTTGTTGATTAATATTTGGTTTTTTTTGGTATTTAATATATGTTCTTTGTTGGCTAGCTGCTTTTGTATTTTACTCTGAATATCATTCGCTAATAAGTTAAATTGAATTATCTTATTTAACGGTATTTTTAAACAGCCACTGTAAAAGCCAAGGTCGTTTTTTTTTACGTGATTATTTAGCTCATTTCTAAAATTGACTAATAGCTTGCATTGGAGATTATTTTCTTCACCTAGCCCCCACTCAATTTCATCCAAACATGTTTTCAAAATGGAAACAAGGGATGTTGTCACCGAAACTTTATTTATTTTACTTATTTTTAATAATTTTTCTGTGTTTCTTATTGAAAATTTTAGGTTGCGGACGGCAGTATACCGATTAGCTATTTTTGTCTGGCTTGAGAGGAAGTTCTCATTCAATATGGCTATTTTTTTATTTTTTATATAATCAGTTTTTTGAAAAAGGAAGTCTTCTAATGATCTGTTTAATTTTTTTTTTGTGTTGTTAGGATTGATACCACTCAAGATGGTGTCGATTTGGATTAAAAATTCTAAAAAAATATTAACAGCAGAAATTCCATCAGAAATGGAGTGTTGAAATATGAAAAATAAATAGGTATTTTGGTTGTTTTCAATTTGAATTAATTTTGCAAGAGGACTATTTTTGATGGAAAGCTGATGTGATATCAGTTCAGATATTGTTTTTTCCATATCTAATTCGTTATCTGTGTAAAATTCAATGCTTACTCTAGAATCATTTGATAAACGCTGGTAGCTATAAAATCCGGTTTGAGTAGTGATATTAACATTTAATAGCGGGTTGATAAATTTAATGTTGTTAAGTGCATCTTTAATAATATTTTGTGGAAGCACTTGATTTATTAATCCTGTTATGATAATATTATGCGGGGATATAATGTTCAGGCGATTTTCAACTATTTCAGAGTAACCAAGATGCCTTTCAGACATTTTTTTCTCCTATAAATTATGTTTTTTTAATTGTACACAGGATCGTAAAAAGGAATTTGTATAAGGAAATTCAAGTAACTCTGCAGAGCCAAGTTGTGCGCGGAGACCTGAATCAGTCTCTGGCAATAAAATGGTATCGGAGATATTTCTATATTCTCCTGCTCCGCAATGATAAAAATTAAATTCTACGGAATTCAATATATCAGATATGATGGTTGTTTCAAGTTTAAGTTTTCCTTGTTCTACCAGCTCTAGGAAATAGGCTGTCACAGAGTTTAATTGTGCTAAATCAGTAATTAAACTATCCTGACTTTTATTTTTAGGATTAACTTCAAATGTACTATGATGTTTCAGTGAAAAATAAGCAGGAATGTTATTTTTTATTGAAAAATGTGTAGGTACCATAATAGTTGGAGCATATGAAATTTCATAGACTTCTCGATAAATTTTTTGAATATGCTGAATCGGGCCTCGCAAATTATCGTAAGCAACTGAAAACAAAGGCGTTGCTCCCAATGAGCCAATTATGAGGGTTTTCATTTTTTCAAAAATATGGGGAACAACCCGCTTCTTTTTTTTACTCAATGCTTGGTTAAAATAATCCCACAGCAAATCAAAAGTTGCCTTATTTCGCATAAACCCACTATATTTTACTAAATATCTATGCAAATAATAATAAAATTTTACCCAATGCGGATTGCTGATATCTTTTTTTAGCCAAGGGGTGGTAAAAAATAAAACCTCAACGAACCAATCCTTGTATTCACTTGTTTTACGCATCAAGTCAACAAAAACAGGAACATGTTCAAGAGGTGTCTGAGGTGCTGAAGTTTCACAATTAAACTCACGCTGAAGGCGAAGATGATGTGTTTTATCACTGATTTTAGGGAGCATAAATGCTGTTCTAGCCCCGGCACTGACTGTCCAAACGTCTCTAAAACAAAATGATTGCTCATCTTCAAGTGTTTCCATCAAACCCAGAGGAATACCCGCCTCAAATAAAGCTAGAGAAATGATTCTTGATTCAAGCTCTACAAAGACTTCGGCTGTGTTATTTAAAATAAGACCAATCGGGAAAGAGCTATAGGATAAATCATTTTGCAAGGTTTTTGGAACCGATACGTGATCAAAATCAACAGTTGTTCCGTTTTTTAGAGGTAGTTGCAATTTTCCTTGATCGAGGATGTTGGTTCCATAGTAGTATCTTGCTTTATAAATTTTATAACTTGCGGGTGGATTCCATTCTTTGAGAATTGAAACCAGTTCTGGATTAATAGATTCAATAGCAGAGCAAAAAGTAGTTAAATTAATTTCTTCAATATTTAATCCATGTTCGTGCATGTCTCAGAAACTCCAGGAGCATAAATTGCAAAGATGAATTATTATACAGTAATTTTTATAAAATTAATAGATTATTAACTTGTATTTTTTGGCAGAGGTTAGACGGATGAATCTAGCTCTGGTCGTAGTAGATTGGGGTGATGGATAATCTCTTAATTTATCATCAGAATTGAAAAAAAGTTGAGATTTTAAGAATCGATGATCCTTCCTGACTAGCCAGTCATCCTAAGCTGAAGCAGCTTGATGCATACTTTCACTGTGCTCGGGCTTACAGGTTAGTCAGAATGTCGGAAAATGATTCTTACGAGGTCTAATGTCAAAATTAGACACACAGTTCTAATAAGTCAATCAACTTGACTGCACGCAACATATATTTATTAATGACAGTAAAGCTATTGATCATATTGGAATCTAAGTCGTCAAAAAATTTATAAGCGGCAAAATAGCATAAAGACTGTAATTGGTGTATTGATGCAACCAGCTCAGTTTGTGCCATAGTTCGATCAATTGCTGGATTGAGCACAAATATATTGTTCACTTCATTGACTGATTCGGTGGGAACATAAAGAACATTATATAAGTGTATTGTTATCTGCATTTGATTGATCAAAATTTGTAAAAAACCATTTTGATAGGGGCAAATAAGCGTTTCTATCAGCTCATTTTGTAACAATATGAGAGACGCATTTACCATGCCAAGTGTTTCTGTGAGTTCAACTACAATATCCTTTGGGTCGCTGTTTTTATTAACGATAAAGATTTCAGACTTTTTCATATACATTTCCTTTTTGGTTAAATGAGTCATCTTACAAATAAAACGCAAGGGTGGTGATCCTCTGGGAGTTCTCTTCGTAGCCTTCCCGCAGCATGACAAGCTCGCTCGTCATCGGTCATGTGTTTTTGTCTACACTTTCTCGCTTGCGCCTTGTCTACGGCTTAGTGGGCTTGGCTATATAAAGACGTCAGACTGCTCCAAATACAATCTGACAAGAGGATCACCGCTGTTGTGCTCTGTAATTTATAATATTCTCAAAATTCTCTTAAGTCAACAAAATTTTAGAGAATTTTGAGAAAATAAAAGCACCGTCGGTACGAACGTCACGAACATCTGTTGAATACGGATATACTCAGTTTCCGTGCGCCATGACAGATTTGTTTTTGCTGTTTTGGAGAAAGATTTGGTTATCGATTTTTAAACATTGTTATTAATATTTTCAATATTCTCGATTTTTTTCTCAAGAAAGAATATAATGTGTTATTGACCTTTCACTTAACAAATAGAGTGAGAGAAAAGTAAACACAACTGAAATTGAAACTATGAATATTGACTCAGCACCAAACATCCGACTACGTGTTGCACGTAAAGCAGCGGGGTTTTGCACCTCAAGTGCATTTTGCAAACAATACAACATTCCTGCGTCTACCTATTCTCAACATGAAACAGGTAAGCGAGCACTCAAGGACGATGCATTAAGTGAGTATGCAAAGTATCTTGGATTATCATTGATTTGGTTAAAATTTGGGAGAGAAAGGCCTTTTAAGGATGAAAAACTGAATGCCTTAGTTGCGGAAAAATTGATTCTTGAAAAAAATGAAAGTCCTGCGACTGACTCATTATATGAATTAGGTTTTGACCATAAGCTATTGGCACTTATTCTCAACTCATTGTTTGACATGTTAGAGGCCAGGTCTAAAAGACTGACGAATGAGGAGATCAGTAAGGCAGCGGGCGTTTTATATTTAAGTTTACAAAACGCTTCTGCCTATGAGCAAGGTATTCAGGGTGAGGTGGTTAGGGCTGCGGTTAAAACGTATCTTTTAGCCAGTGAACAATAAGTTTTTGAAATATAATTGCTGTCGTGTAATGAGGGGAAGATGCAGGGGTAGCCAAACTTTGCCCCTCATTACGCGTGCAATTACTTTCACTATTACGGGTTCATAAAGACGGTATGGGTGCATTTAAATGATTATTTTAATGAAGAGAAATTAAAACCGAGTAGCGGTGGCTCATCGAGTAAATTAAGTACTTACGCAAAAGTTATCTTGTATTTCATGCCCACTTCGCATAAAACTCGCTCAATTTCAGTTTTTAAGCTGTTAAAACAGCTATAAGCCGA
>JABEVJ010000202.1 GCA_013043985.1 Legionellales bacterium
CCGTATTACGCTTTTTTCGTTAAATGGCCTCTCTATTTTCTCTTTTCTAAAGCAGAGAAATTCAAATTTATGCGCTTTTTTTCCGCTAATACGGGCTACACATCTTTTGAACACATTACACGACAGCGACTATACGCACTATTGAGGACGATAGTAAACACTGTCATCTGAAATAAGGATCGGCGTATCAGAAAATTCCTGTTTAAAATAGGAATCCCCGTCATGGTGAAAGGTACGGTCAGGTGAGTTAGGTGGTGGTGGGGGGCATTCAATATTTTTTTTTGCCGTAAAATCTATTTTCAAATTATCTTCATTATCAACATGTTTGTTCTTAATATGCTTATTAGAAATATCAAGAACAACAGAATCCGGTTTCGGTTTAGAAAAGTTATTATTATTATTATTATTATCGCCACTAAAGAAACTAATGCGTTTAAATGCTAGCATCTACCTTCCTTGTTTATTAGCAAAGTCAACCCTCATGGTCAACTAATATTAGGGTCGGCAAGCTGCCGACCCCACAAAACTCATGATCTATCGCACCTCAAGATGCAAACTTTATCATCTCATCGTTCAAATGGGCGCTAAACTTCACATCTTGAGGTACGTTGGATATAAAGCTTTTAAAACTAAGCAGCACCTAACTCAGCTGACTTAAAAAGTTCGCGATCCACAAACTCAATAACAGCCATTGGAGCTTTGTCACCAGCACGAAAACCACATTTCAAAACACGTGTGTATCCGCCTGGACGATCAGCAATATTTTTGCTCACTACATTAAACAACTTTGTCACTGCATTACGATCACGCAAACGCGCAAAAGCAATTCGACGACGAGCAACAGTGTCTTGTTTGGCAAGCGTAACTAAGCGCTCAACAACACCACGCAAATCTTTCGCTTTTGGTAAAGTAGTTGTAATGACTTCTTCCATAATTAAAGAAGCAGCCATATTACGAAACATCGCAGAACGATGACTTGGGTTACGGCCTAATTTTCGACCGGAAGTACGATGACGCATAATTAAATTCCTTAAACTCTTATTTCTCTGTTTCTATATTAATATCAATTTCTGACTCTTCAGATTCTGAATCAGTTTCAATATTGACATCTTGTAATTGAGCAGGCGGCCAGTTATCTAAATGCATTCCTAATACAAGAGAGTGTGAAGCAAGTACATTACGAATTTCAGTCAATGACTTTTTACCTAGATTAGGTGTTTTAAGTAATTCAGTTTCAGATCGCTGAACCAAGTCGCCAACAAAAAATATATTTTCCGCTTTTAAGCAGTTCGTTGAGCGAACTGTTAACTCAAGATCTTCAATCGGTCTTAATAAAATGGGCTCAAATGTATTTTGACTTTCAGCAGGTTTAGTATCTTCTTCCTGCTTCAATTCAACGAAAGCAACCAATTGCTGCTGCAAGATAGTAGCAGATCGGCGGATAGCTTCTTCAGGCTGAATGGTACCATTTGTCTCAAGTTCAATGATAAGCTTATCCAAGTTAGTTCGCTGCTCAACACGGGCTGATTCAACAGTATAACTAACTTTTCTAATGGGGCTAAAAGAGGCATCTAATTGTAAACAACCAATTGGTTTACGAGCCGCTTCTTCATCTACAATTCTTGTTGTCACTGAATGATAACCACGACCACGACGAACAAGCAATCTTAAGTTCAGGCTTGAATTGGCAGACAAATTAGCTAATACATGCTCAGGATTAATAATTTCAACGTCGTGTTCAAGATTAATATCTGCGGCAGTAACAACTCCTGCACCTGACTTATTCAAAGTCAATTCAATCTCTTCGCGTCCATGCAAAACAAAAGCAACGCCTTTTAAATTCAACAGAATGTCAATCACATCCTCCTGAACGCCTTCAATGGTGCTGTACTCATGCAAAACACCTTCGATTGAAACTTCAACGACAGCCGCACCAGGCATCATGGAAAGAAGAATACGACGTAAGGCATTTCCCAGCGTATGACCAAACCCCGTTTCAAGAGGTTGCAACGTAATGCGTGATCGATATTTATCAAGCACACACACATCGATTAAACGAGGTGTCAAAATATGCGTAGACATGCGATGAACTCCAGTACATAAAACAATTTATAAACTTCTACCCTTTGCGATTAAATTTTTTGGCGCTTTTGAAAGCTCGGTCATCTTCGGTCATGTATTTGATATACACTCACTCGACTCGCTCGCTTTCGCCTAGCCAAAAACCCAATCGCTGCAGGTGTATCACTGACATTCCACATCACAAAAACACTTAAAAGCATTTGGTGCGGAATGTCGGTTATCTCTACTGACTAGCGTGAGTATAACTCAACAACCAGATTAGGATTAACGGTTAATTTAGCATCATCTATAGAAGGTAGGCGTTTGATAGAACCCTTAACACTCTTAGCATCAACATCAAGCCAATCTGGCAGACCCAGTTGTTGAGAAAGTTCGAGTGCAGCTTTTACTCTAAGTTGAGATTTGGCTTTTTCACGAACTTCAATAACATCCCCCTCTGCAACTATATAGGAGGGAATATTCACAACTTTACCATTAACTAAAACCGCACAGTGATTAACCAATTGTCTCGCTTCAGCACGAGTACTTGCAAAACCCATACGATAAACAACATTATCTAACCGGGACTCAAGTAAACGAATAAGATTGTCGCCAGTAGAACCACGCAATCTTGCAGCAGCTTTGAAAATACGACGGAATTGTCGTTCCATAACCCCGTAAATACGACGCAATTTTTGTTTTTCACGCATCATAACGCCATAGGTCGATAAACGACCTCGTTTTGCACCATGTTGACCAGGCGCAACTTCAAGTTTACACTTGGATTCAAGGGAACGGATTCCACTTTTTAAAGATAAATCGATACCCTCACGTCTTGCCAACTTACAGGTAGGGCCAATATATTTAGCCATTTTAAGATAAACTCCTCTACTTTCGTTACGACGTTGCTGTCTAAATCAACAAAACCCTATGTCCTGATGTTAACTTAATAAAATAAAACAGCAGTTTTTTCAGGCAGCAACTATACCGCACTTTTCTATCAAACCTCTTGCATAACCCTACTTCTGTTTCAAAGGACTGTGTCGCTCTGGTGCTAGAATCTTCATGTACATACATGTACATTCCGGCTCTGTGCTCCGTATGCTCCTCGTTCTTTTTTGCAGAAACGGGTTATGCAAGAGGTCTATTCTACATATCTACATACGACGTTTTTTTCGCTTGCGACAGCCATTATGTGGAATAGGTGTTACATCAGTAATCTGAGTAACTTTTATACCTAAAGCTATCAAAGCACGAACGGCTGATTCGCGACCTTGTCCAGGTCCTGAAATCACAACTTTTGCACTGACAAGACCAAACATATCTTTTGCTTTTCCAGCAGCTGTAGCAGCTGCATCTTGACCTGCAAAAGAGGTACCCTTACGTGAGCCCTTGAAACCGCAGTTTCCTGCCGTTGCCCAACATAATGTGTTCCCTTGTACATCAGTGATTGTAATATTCGTGTTATTAAAGGAAGCATTGATATACACAATACCATCAGTAATTTTACTCTTTGCGCGTTTTTTAACAGCAACTTTTGCCATAATTTTAATTCCTGGGCTTATTTCTTACCGGCAATCGCCGCTTTGCGACGACCTTTACGTGTACGAGCATTCGTTTTTGTACGTTGTCCGTTTACAGGCAAACCACGACGATGACGAATACCTCGATAACAACTGATATCTCGTAAACGCTTAATGTTGGTTGCAACAAAACGACGTAAATCCCCTTCAATCAGAAATTTCCCACGTGCGATTTCTTCACGAATTTTTTCAACTTGCTCTTCAGTCAAATCTTTTGACTTTATACTTGGATTCACACCCGCTGCATCACAAATTTTTTTCGATAGGTTACGACCTAAACCATGAATCTCAGTCAAGCCAATAACGATATGTTTATTTGGCGGAATATTGACACCCGCTATACGATACATTCAATTCTCCTGAATATCTTAACCTTAAAACTAAATCTTGCTGTAATGAAACAATCTACTACGAGGTGGTTACAATACAGCCGATTCAAGAAAAAATCAACTCTTGCAGAATATAAAACAAAAACTAACCTTGACGTTGCTTGTGCTTTGGTTCTGTGCAAATGATTCTTACAATACCTTTACGTCTGACGACCTTGCATTGTCGACAAATACGTTTTACTGAAGCTCTTACCTTCATGACACACTCTCCGAAAATTGACTAAACACCCCATCCTTGGTTTTAGACTCGACACACATGTGTGTCGAGTTATACTCAGCTATCAACAAGATAGAGAGTTATCGCAACAAACCCAGATTAGAAGAACCTGAATTCTTTAAATTTGCTTTCTTCAACAAGGACTCATAGCGTTGGGACATAATATGAGCTTGAATTTGTGCAATAAAATCCATCAGAACTACTACAATAATTAACAGCGATGTACCACCAAAATAGAATGGCACATTCCACATTAACATTAAAAACTCAGGGAACAAAGCAACAAGCACCAAGTAAATAGAACCAACCGCTGTTAATCGTGTCATTACTGAATCGATATAACGCGCAGTCTGCTCTCCTGGGCGTATCCCTGGAATAAAGGCTCCTGACTTCTTTAAATTATCTGCAGTATCTTTTGGGTTAAAAACTAACGCAGTGTAAAAAAAGCAAAAGAAAACCGTTGCGAACGTATACACAACTAAATACAAAGGTTGGCCTGGCATCAGTGCAAAAGCAATGTCGCTTAACCAATTACTACCTGTTCCTCCACCAAAAAATTGTGCGATAGAAACAGGAAACATAATAATAGCTGAAGCAAAAATAGGAGGAATAACGCCTGCCATATTAATTTTTAATGGAAGATGACTTGTTTGTGCTGCAAAAACTTTTCTACCTTGTTGTCTTTTTGCATAGTTTATAGTGATTTTCCGCTGAGCTCTTTCCATAAAAACCACAAAACCAGTGACAAATAAGATTACAGCTAAAACAAGAAGCATCACAAAAAACTGCATCTGTCCTTCACGGACTTGTTCTAAAGTACGACCAATAGCAGATGGAAGTGCGGACACAATACCTGCAAATATAATCAACGATATACCATTACCAACACCACGCTCTGTTATTTGTTCACCTAACCACATCAAAAAGAGAGTTCCTGCAGTTAATGTCAGCGAGGCATTAAAGTAAAAGCCAATGGTGGGATCCAGTGCAATATGCTGCTTGGCAAGATATAAGGCAAAACCTAAGGATTGAAAAAAGGCAAGAAACAATGTCGCGTAGCGTGTATATTGATTAATCTTTCTTTTGCCAGATTCACCTTCTTTTTTTAGCTGCTCAAGCGATGGCATCACAGCACTCATTAATTGAATAATAATAGAAGCTGAAATATATGGCATCACGCCCAAGGCAAACACAGTAAAGCGCTTTAAAGCTCCACCTGAAAACATATTAAAATAGCCAATCATGCCATTACTATTTTGTCGAAAAAAAGCAGCAAGCTGTGCAGGGTCAAGTCCAGGAACAGGTATATGAGCACCGATACGAAAAATCAAAATGCCAATAACAACGAATAATAAACGTTGCCAAAGCTCGGCCAAACCTGAGCGCGACCCTTCCGCTAACTGACTAGCATTTGTCATCAGCTTTCAACCTTCCCACCAGCAGCCTCTATCGCAGCACGTGCAGCAGCCGAAACTCGCAAACCTTTAATCGTAACTGGACGCTCAATGACACCTGTTGCAATGATTTTAACATGTTTTACGTTTTGGTCGAAAACATTCAATGCAATTAAAATAGGAAGATCAATATCATCTACACCAAGATTGTTTAACTCAGATAATCGTAATTCACGAGTGATGAGTGACTTTTTAGAAGTAAATCCACTTTTAGGAATTCGTCGGTGAAAAGGCATCTGCCCACCTTCAAAACCAATTGCTACTTTACCTTTTCCACGCGAGGTTTGACCTTTTTGACCTTTACCACAGGTTTTTCCTAGACCTGAGCTCCAACCCCGTCCAACACGCGTACTTTTCTTTTTTGAGCCTGCAGCAGGCTTAATTGTATTCAAACGCATATTAAACTTCCTCTACTTCTAATAAGTACGATACCTTATTAATCATGCCACGAATCGCTGGAGTATCCTGCAATGTAACAACATGATTAATTCGGCGCAATCCAAGGCCTCTAACGGTAGCCTTGTGGCGTTCTGTACGCCGATTTAAACTTTTAATGAGTTTAACTACCAGTTTATTTTGTTTCGTAACCATGGTATCTATCAACCTATTATTTCTTCAATGTGTTTACCACGCTTTTCAGCGATTCTTTCTGGGGACTTCATTTGTTGCAATGCAAGTAAACCCGCACGGACAACGTTAATTGAATTAGCAGAACCAATAACTTTTGCTACCACATTTTTAAGACCTAGAACCTCAAAAAGAGCACGCAATGAAGCACATGCGATTATACCTGTTCCTTCAGGAGCTGGCATAATAATTACTTTTGTAGCACCAAATTTAGCTATTGTTTTGTGGAAAATTGTATCTGCATTCAAATATACACGAACCATATTTTTACGAGCATTTTCCATAGCTTTTTGGATAGCAGCAGGAACTTCATTTGATTTCCCGTGTCCAATTCCAATCCGGCCTGCACCATCACCAACGACAACAAAAGCGGCGAAAGACATTCTACGACCGCCCTTAACTGTTTTGCTGACGCGGTTAACAACTATCAAACGCTCAAATTTACCATCACTTTTGGATTCAAGACTAAAGCTTGTCATATTTTCACCTATTAAAAATCTAAACCGCCTTCACGTGCCGCATCAGCTAAAGCCTTTATACGACCATGGTATTTAAAACCAGCACGATCAAAAGCAAATTTGACCACTCCCAGCTCTTTCGCCTTTTCAGCAAGTGCTTTGCCTACGACTGCAGCTGCCGACGTATTCCCAGTAAATTTGCATTGGGACTTAATGTTATCCTGCTGTGTTGAAACACAAATCAGAACCACAGAGGTACCTTTGAGCGGATCCATTTTGATTACCTGGGCAGAAATGTGCTTAGAACTTTTAATTACGTTGATTCGCACCAGATCAGGATTTCGCAAATGCAATTCCTGAACTTTCTTACGACCTCGCTTAGCACGTCGCAAACGAGATAATTTTTTATTAAGTGTAGCCATGATCCTTTATCCTATTTTTTCTTCGTTTCTTTCAGAATAATTACTTCAAAAGAGTAACGAATGCCCTTGCCTTTATAACGCTCTGGTGGTCTGAAGCGACGAATATTCGCAGCAACTTGCCCTACTAATTGTTTATCAATTCCCTTTATTACCACCTCAGTTTGAGTTGGCACTTCAATTGTTATACCTTGGGGTATTTGAAACTCAACTGGATGAGAAAAACCAAGGGTCAATTTAACAATATTCCCCTGAACAAGGGCGCGATAACCAACCCCAACCAGTATGAGTTTTATTTCATAACCATTCAAAACACCATTGACTATATTATTTATAACTGCTCTTGACGTTCCAGACAAAGCATTAAATGCCTTTGTCTCACTTTCAGCAGACACATTTAATTGATTTTCCTGGTGAACGATTGAAATTCCTTGAGGAAGAGTATGTACTAAAGTACCCTTGGGGCCTTTTATCGTTACTTCTTGACCAACCATTTGAATATCAACATTTTTTGGCAAATCAATAGGTTTTCTTGCCACTCTCGATGTCATTTTACACTCCTCACCATACGACCAAAAGCACTTCACCACCAACATTGGCAAGACGTGCAGCACGATCACTTAAAACACCCGCAGATGTAGATAATACTGATATACCAAGACCACCCAGGGGTTTGGGCATGGCATCTGCCGTTTTATAAATTCGCAAACCTGGCCGACTAACACGCTTGATGTGTTCAATAACTGGCTTATCACGATAATATTTAAGGGTGATAAACAGCGTTTTTTTAAGCTCACCTTCAACCTTTAAATCAGCTATATAACCTTCATTTTTTAAAACTGTTGCAATCGCTACTTTTAACTTTGAAGATGGCATAGCCACGTGATTTTTGCCTACGCCTTGCGCATTACGAATGCGTGTAAGCATATCTGCGATTGGATCTTGCATACTCATTAAAACCAACTCCTAACTTATAACTCTAAAACAGGTCTAATTATTACCAGCTCGATTTACGTACACCAGGTACTAAGCCCATCATAGCGGCCTCACGAAGCATACTTCGACCCAATCGAAACTTTCTGTAAACGCCACGTCCTCTGCCAGTCATGCGGCAACGATTACGGAGTCGCTTAACTGTTGCATTACGTGGAACTTTTAAATCATATTTGCGTTGCAAGGCATCAATTTCTGCATAAACCTCGGTATGTTCGCCATCAGTGTTCACAAGCAATGCATACAATTCTGATAACCGCTTTTTTATTTCATCACGCAAAGGTGCGAATTTTTTAACCAACAACTCGCGTTTCAGTTCGCGTTCTTTAATAGATTTTTTAGCCATTAGTTACCCATCCTCTCTGAATCTCTAAACGGAAAATTGAACGCCGTGAGCAATGCTCTTGCTTCATCATCTGTCTTGGCAGTGGTTGAGATAGTGATATCCATTCCTCTTACTGCCTCAACTTTATCAAAATCAATTTCAGGAAATATTAGCTGTTCTTTAATACCAAAACTATAATTACCTCGTCCATCAAATGATCGAGGATTAAGTCCTCGAAAATCTCGAACTCGAGGTAAAGCTATATTAAGCAACCGATTGAGTAAGTCATACATACGTCTTCTACGGACAGTAACCTTACAGCCAATGGGCCAGCCTTCTCGAATTTTGAAGCCTGCTATCGATTTCCTCGCTTTAGTTTCTATGGCTTTTTGACCAGAAACTAGAGTTAGCTCTTCAACAGCTCTTGCTAATATTTTTTTATCCGCAACTGCTTCACCAACACCCATATTAAGGTTGATTTTAGTAATTCGCGGTACTTGCATTACGTTATCGTATTGGAATTTTTCCATCATAGACTTTACGACAACGTCATTATAAAATTTCTCTAACGCATTCATGGCAGCTACCTAACTATTAAATAACGTCAACAACTTCATTATTAGATTTGAAGTAACGAACTTTACGACCATCTTCTAAAACTTTGAAGCCAACACGATCCGGCCCGTTCTTTTTCGGATTCCAAATAGCAACATTTGAAACATCAAGTGCCGCTTCTTGAAGAACGATCCCGCCTTCAACATTTCGATTCGGATTAGGGCGAACATGCTTTTTAACCATATTGGCGCCTTCAACGATTACTTTTCGAGCTTGCCCAGCACGCTGTTTGATAATAACACGCAGTACTTTGCCTCTCTTTCCTTTATCTTTTCCAGTGGTGAGAATAACTTCATCACCTTTTTTAATCTTTTGCATGATCCACACTCACCCTACAGTACTTCCGGAGCTAATGAAATTATTTTCATAAATAAAGCACGAAGCTCTCGTGTCACTGGTCCAAATATACGCGTTGATAAGGGTTGCAATTGATTATTCAATAATACAACTGCATTATTATCAAAACGGATAACTGAGCCATCTTGTCTTCGAATACCCGCTGCAGTTCGCACTACAACAGCATTCAATACGTCACCTTTCTTAACTTTTCCGCGAGGAATAGCTTCTTTTACCGTTACTTTGATGACATCGCCAATTCTCGCATAACGACCTTTCTTTACCTTTATGCACATTACTTTACGTGCACCGCTATTATCTGCTACATCGAGCATTGTTTGCATCTGAATCATTGACTTACTCCGAACCTGGAACCTGTCTCATTTTATACTCTTCGATATTAAATCTTCAGTGTTGTTGCTGCTGACCTTTTGCCATCTTCTTGTACGTCTACGTACACGCTGGTGGCTATAGTTAACCGCATCTTCCCACAAATCCAATCTCGAAGGGTATATACACTATTTCAATAAAGTGACCCTATGTGGCATCTTACGTTGTAATGCCTGCTTACCTTTAATTAGCCGACACTTATCAGCTACATTCCAGGTAAAGAGCGCAGGAGTATAACACTCTATTGCAACTTTAAAAAGCCTCTTTTAAAAATATTCTCGTAAACCACTTTAACTTTCTACCCGTCAACATTCCGTGGCTGGTCTGCTGTATCTTAACGAATTAGAAGCCCTTAGCTAGGTAAACCAATCAACTGAAAATCGTAAATAAACCACGACTCATTGAAGGTTTGCTAGAAAACCTGCAAAACAATTCGTTAGGGGTATTTAAAATAACGCGCAAGCTTAAATTAAATTAACGCGCTTTCTCAACTACTTCTGACAAAACCCAAGACTTTGTTTTGGAAATTGGCCGACTTTCAATAATTTTCACTAAATCGCCTATTCCACAAACATTTTGCTCATCATGAGCATGGTACTTCTTTGTTTTGGAAACAATTTTGCCATATTTTGGATGGCGAACTTGTCTAACTACAACTACGGTGATTGATTTATCAGTTTTGTTGCTTACAACCGTACCTAATATAGTACGTTTTCCACTTTTAAGTTCTTCAGTCATTACCTTCTTCACCTTCGTACTATTAATTTTCAGTAGCTTGTTGACGTATGCGTGTATGAACACGTGCAATCTGACGTCTGACGCGCTTGAATAAGTGCGGTTTTATCACAGCACCACTACCCTTTTGCATTCGAAGATTGAATTGTTCACGTAACAAAGAGAGCAATTCTTCTTTCAAAGATGTCGCATTTGCGCCATTTATTATTTCAGGTTTCATTACATCTCCGTTTGTTCAACAAAAATTGTTTTAACTGGTAATTTGGCTGCAGCCAGCTGAAACGCTCTACGAGCTAATTCTTCTGGAATACCTTCAATCTCAAATAGCACTCGACCGGGTTGCACTAATGCTACCCAATACTCAATACTACCTTTACCACTGCCTTGGCGAACTTCCAAGGGCTTTTTAGTGCGGGGAACATCAGGAAATATGCGAATATAAACTTTCCCGCCCCTTTTAATTTCACGATTAATTGCTCGCCGAGCCGCTTCAATTTGACGAGCAGTGACCTGACCTGGGGTGATACTCTTCAGCCCATAGGTACCGAAGCTTACTTTATTCCCACGTAGTGCCATGCCAGTGTTTCGACCTTTGAGGCATTTGTGAATATTACGTTTTGGTTGCATCATAATAAATTAACCTACCTTATTGCGCATCGTTAGTAACAGCCTGCTCAACAGCAGGTTGTTTATTTTTTTTGCCGATTCGCTCACCTTTAAAAATCCATACTTTAACGCCAATTACACCGAATGTGGTATGCGCTTCAGCAACTCCATAATCAATTGTCGCACGAATTGTATGTAATGGTACGCGCCCCTCACGATGCCACTCAGTACGAGCAATTTCAGCTCCACCCAAGCGACCGCTTACACAAATTTTCACCCCGAGTGCACCCGCTCTTAAGGCAGATGAAACGGCTCTTTTGATAGCTCGTCTAAACATAACCCGCTGTTCTAGTTGCGCTGCAACAGTCTGAGCTACTAATCGCGCATCATACTCAGGCTTCTTAACCTCTTCTATGGTTAGATGAACAAGGTTAACTGGCAATTTCATAATGCTAGCAACTTTTGCTCGCAATACATCAACACCTCTACCCTTCTGACCAATAACCACACCTGGTCGAGCACATTTTATTGCTATCTTTGCACTTTTAGCAGGTCGTTCAATCAGAATGCTAGCAACACCAGCATCATACAATTGTTTATTGATATACATACGAACCTTTAAGTCAGCAAAAAGGTTATCTGCATAATTATCTTTATAGTCTTCCGCAAACCAGTTAGATGCCCATCCAGTTGTCACGCCTACTCGAAAACCAATTGGATTAACTTTTTGACCCATGGTAATTAACTCCTACTGTCCGAAACAATCACGGTAATATGACTGCTTCGTTTTAAAATACGATTTCCACGACCTTTAGCACGTGGCATCATTCGTTTTAACATGGGACCCTCATCCACAAACACAGTTGCTACATGCAACTCATCTATATCTGCGCCTTCGTTATGCTCTGCATTCGCTATCGCTGAATTAAGCACCTTTTTGATTATATGCCCTGTTTTCTTAAGGCTAAAATCTAAAACATTAAGTGCTTTTTCAACCGACAATCCACGAATTTGATCGGCAACTAATCTCGCTTTTTGCGGTGAAACACGAATGTTCCGCAGTCTTGCTGCTACTTCCATCACTAACCTCTCTCAATTATGCTTATTTTCTGTCACCTGAGTGCTGTTTAAATGTTCGCGTTAGAGCAAACTCACCTAGTTTGTGGCCAACCATGTTTTCTGTAACATAGACTGGAATAAATGTTTTTCCATTATGAACAGCAAAAGTTATACCAACAAAATTTGGAATGATAACTGAAGCGCGTGACCAGGTTTTAACTGGGCGCTTGTCATTCTTTTCTTTGGCATCGTCTACTTTTTTCATTAACCTAGGATCAACATAGGGACCCTTTTTGATTGAACGTGACACTTTAGTTCCTCACTCTCACATTATTTAGCTTTATGACGACTACGTACAATAAATTTAGTTGTACGTTTGTTCTTTCGCGTTTTGTAACCTTTTGACAGAACACCCCAAGGACTACAAGGATGACGTCCACCTGAGGTTCGCCCTTCACCACCACCCATCGGGTGATCAACTGGGTTCATCGCAACACCACGAACAGTTGGTCTTACGCCACGCCACCTTGCAGCTCCAGCTTTACCAAGTTCGATTAAGTTATGTTCAGTATTACCTACTTCACCTATCGTTGCATAGCAATCCGCGTTTATTTTACGCATTTCACCAGAACGTAATCTAAGAGTGACATATGAACCTTCACGAGCCAGCAGCTGAACAGCAGCACCTGCACTTCGTGCCATTTGAGCACCTCGTCCTATATTCATTTCTATACAATGAATCATTGAACCAAGCGGAATATTACGCATTGGTAATGCGTTGCCTGGTTTAATTGGGGCATCATGACCAGATTGAACCTGATCACCGACTTGAATCCCCTTAGGAGCAATAATATATCGACGCTCTCCATCTTTATAAAGAAGAAGCGCAATATGAGCACTACGGTTTGGATCATATTCTATACGCTCTACTGCAGCAGGTACGCCGTGTTTATCGCGCTTAAAATCTATTATCCGGTAACGTTGCTTATGTCCGCCACCTTGATGACGTACTGTAATTCGACCATTATGATTACGACCGCCTGCACTTTTTTTGGCAGATGTCAGTGGTGCATAAGGATCTCCTTTATGTACATCACGTGTTATTTTGACAACGTGCCTACGTCCAGGAGAGGTAGGTTTAACTTTTACGATTGCCATGAATCAATACCTCTAAACTAAATCTGTTATTATGCCGTAGCAAACTGAATATCACTGCCTTCTTTCAGGGTGATATATGCCTTTTTCCAAGCCTTCCGGGTACCAAGGATACCACCGAAACGTTTAGCTTTTTTCTTAACTATACTGACTTGAACACCTTTCACTTGAACATTAAAAAGCGCTTCCACGGCAGATTTAATCTCTGTTTTAGTTGCGTCATTTATAACTTTGAAAACCACTTGTCGATGTTTTTCACCAACAAAAGTGCTTTTTTCTGAAATGCAAGGTGCTAACAATACTTTTAATAAGCGCTCTTGTTTCATCCCAACATCTCCTCAATCTGCTTTAATGCAGCCACAGTTATCAAAACTTTATCAAAACCAATCAAACTAACTGGATCAATATGTGAAGCTTCAACCAAACCTACATGATACAAATTACCTGCAGCAAGTGCCAAGTTATCTTCTATCATATCAGTTACAATTAAAACGTCTTTTAAATTCAATGGCTTAAGCCAATTGACGAGAAATTTTGTCTTAGCCGCTTCAAGAACTAGCGATTCTACAACTATTAAACGGTTTTGTCTAATAAGTTCTGACAAAATAGCTCGCATTGCCCCTTGGTACATCTTCTTATTGACTTTGTGGGAATAATTTTGGTCTGGCCGTGCCGCCAAAGATTTACCACCACCAACCCAAATTGGACTGCGGATTGAGCCTGCACGAGCACGGCCTGTTCCTTTTTGATTCCATGGCTTTTTACCGCCACCACGTACTTCAGCCCTGGTTTTTTGCGCGTGGGTACCTTGACGTGCTCCAGCTTGATACGCAACCACGACTTGATGAATAAGTGCTTCATTATAGTCGCGAGCAAATACTTCATCGGACAACGAAACGTTACCGGCTGGCTTATTATCACCAGATATTGTAATTGTTAATTCCACCGTCAATTCTCCTCTTTACTTTTAACGGCTGGTGACACAACAACTCGCGCACCCGTTGCACCAGGAACAGCACCTTTTACTAAAATCAAATTGCGCGCCTGGTCAATTTTAATAATGCGTTGATTTTGAATCGTACGCTGCACATCACCCATGTGACCCGTCATTTTTTTGCCTTTAAACACGCGTCCTGGGGATTGGTTTTGACCAATTGATCCTAAAACTCGATGCGAACGAGAGTTCCCGTGTGTGGCATCCTGCGTACGGAAATGATGCCGCTTTATACCACCAGCATGTCCTTTACCTTTTGTTGTTGCAGTTACGTCAACAAGTTGGCCTTCTGAAAAAGTGGAAACAGTTATTTCAGAGCCTAATTTAAATTCTGCTAACTCGCTCTCTTCGAGACGAAATTCATGCAATGCTCTTCTTGCCTCAACCTCAGCTTTAGCAAAATGACCAGCTAATGGTTGCGTAACTCGTGAAGCTTTCTTGAGTTGACATGCTGCAACCTGAATTGCTGTGTAGCCTTCAGTTTCATTTGTTTTAATTTGAGTTACATAATTTGGGATAACTCGTATAACGGTAACAGGAATAGCTTCACCTTGCTCGGTATAAACCTGCATCATCCCGCACTTTAATCCTATAACACCTACTGCCATTTTAGCCTCTTAATAGGTAAACCAGTTCTATACGCGAATTTTACTGTTCATTAGGCTTCTTTCCAAACTCAACTTCGGTAGTCCGAAAACTCATATGTGTTGAGTATATTTAAAAAAAAACTTACTGTAAAAAACACAAAATATGCGTTGACCCACTCGTTACTGATTGGGATTACTTGTAAAGTCAACACGTACAATCTGGTGAAGTTTAACATTATTTGTCACAGTAACCCGTGACAAATTTAGAATATACTACTTTTCAGCTCGATCAATACTTATCTGGACATTCACACCTGCCGCCAAATCAAGCTTCATTAAAGCATCAACTGTTTTGTCAGTTGGGTCAACAATGTATAACAAACGCTTATGAGTTCGAATTTCATATTGATCACGGGCATCTTTGTTAACATGCGGTGAAATCAATATACAAAACTTTTCAAGCTTTGTTGGCAAAGGAATGGGACCAACTAATTGAGCCCCCGTTCGCTTTGCTGTTTCTACAATTTCTTTTGCTGATTCATCTAACAATTTATAGTCAAATGACTTTAATCGTATACGTATAGTTTGTTTTTTACTTTTCATCATTACTACTCAATAATCTTGGAAACAACGCCAGCACCTACTGTACGGCCACCTTCACGAATCGCGAAGCGTAAACCTTCATCCATTGCAATGGGTGCAATCAGATGTACATTTATCTTGATATTATCTCCTGGC
>JABEVJ010000203.1 GCA_013043985.1 Legionellales bacterium
ATTCTCGTTAAATAGCTTGCTATTCGCCTCAAATAAGAACAAATTTTTCCTCGATTCTCTCTTTTTTCGCTTCAAAGAACCAATTGTCAACAGACCCTAATGAATCGATTCTAGATTATCCCTATAAGATTAAATAACTCATCGACTAAAGTCGGTGAGTTATTTAATATCCGCTTCCTTATCACAGTGCGACCTAATCGATCCAGTTTCCAAACAACCAGGGTGTCATGTTTTCGCAAGACTTCCAGCACCATGCTAAGGCCTGGACGATGGACTTTCGTCCCTGACACCTGATCTTGATAAATTTTTTCACAACCCGCTTGTTGCAAGGCAGACAACTGTAAATCCAGGTTTTGATCAGCCGTTGAAACACGAGCGTAGCCAACAAGCATGGTCTATTCCAACACCCATTCACCGTGGGTTTGAATTTCCTGATGCATCGCATCCGGCGCCAAATCCAGTTCGCCCGGCCAAGCGACCGCACCATAGCTGATAAATACTTGTTTAAAATAGGTTTCGTCTTTTAATGCCTCGAATACACCCGTCAAATGAGATGGCTTGAATCTCACGATGCCTTCCAGCCCATCTTCAAACTTCACCTTCAGCGACAGGTGCTGTTGTGGTTCTACGGCGGTCACATTCCAATACATCAATTTCTCATAGCGTAAGGGTTCAATTTTATTCGGTGTTCTTTTTTGGGTACACAGTTCCCAATCGGTCAATAATTCGGCTTGATGTAATTCCGCCCAATCTAGAATCAGGTTCAAGGCCCGTCTGGGTAGGTTACCTTCCAACAGGGTTAACGATTTGATATCAATCGTCCCTTGATACTCGCCATAAGACGCGCAAAATCTTCTCCTAACTCCCAACGTGGCAATAGTAAAGGATGAAATCTGTTCTCAAGCTGATCATCACTGCGAATAGCAAGATAGGCATCACGTATACCCAGACAAACGATAGGAATGCGTAGTTCGTTACCAATAAAACGGAGCACATTCAGCAATTCCCGTTGTCGATTGGCAGTTGCGCCCAGTAAATTGTGTACTTCGTCAATAATGAGCATGCGTACGCCGACAGCACGCATTAATTGTAACGCCAATATTTCATGCCTATTATTTCGGCTGTGAAAGCCAACGGGTGTGCCGAGCTTCATCAAGAGTGCCGTATAAAATCGATTCACCGTTGCCTCTGCTGGCATTTGCATCATGAGCACGGGAATGACTTCATGTTCACCATCATCCGAAATCTGCTGAGGGTGCATGCGATGAAATTTTTCAGCAATCATAGTTTTGCCATTGTTGCTGGCTCCGACAATCAGCAGGTTTTGTGGCCGAAGCTTCCCAGGTTCATCAGAAAGTAACATTTGAAGTTTCGATAATGCTTGATTGGCACGTGTATAGCCTATCCAACGTTCCATTTTAAGACGGGCAAGACGCTCCATACTGGGCAGCATAGCCAATGCGCTTGCTTCGGGGCTGAGGTGATTGAAATTTACCATGGTTCAATGTCCTCAAATGGACGTACCGAGTCAATACTAGCCATTGAAGCAGACGCCCCAGCTGGAGTTGATGCATCTTCAGTTTTCATTGAATCATTTTTTCTCCGAGTTCGATTTCGACGTGCTGTGCGCGTCAGAGCCTCAGATTTGCTTTCAATCTCGCGCATTTCATCAATGGCAGCGAACAAACTTGCCTCATCAACCGCAGCACGTCGTTGCTCACGCAGACGTTTACGCGCCAGCTTGTGTTCCCACAACGTAATGGTTGGACGCGATAGTGTTCGATAAGGAATTTCAAGATAGCAATTATTTTCTGCATGAAGAAAGTCAATCAGGAAAGTACGGGGATCTCGTGGCATTGCCAAGGTTTCGTTCGCAGCAAAAAGTTTCTGAAGACCCTGTTCGTAACGATGCAAGGGGATTTCATTATCCATCCCTTCATAATGCGCTTCAATATTACGCTCTTGTAACCAAGGTACTTTATCCGTTGCCACCATGGTGAGACACAGACCCACACTGGTCGCTGACGGTGCTTCCAGCGTTAGATGAAATCCAGCAATACAGCGGCTGAAGACATCAATAGCCACGGTTATCCAAGGACGGCCTATGGGTAATCGATCAACCGGATCGACGATGATTAAATCCACGGGCGTATGATCTATTTGTATCCAGTTCAGCGGGCTATCAACGATGGGCGTGACACCATAAATTGGTTTGATTTCAGGGTGTTGCTCTCCACGTTTACACCGATCAGCCAGGGATAAAGTCTTTAGACGTCGCCGAATGGTGCTCTCGGATGGCGGCTCCAGTCCCTCTTTTAAAGACTGATTACGGACGGCACGTATGAAATTGGCTGTTGACCGTTTCTGTGGTGTAATAAAAATTTCGGCTATCAAGCGCTGGAGCAGGATTTCGCGTGGCGCAGCCAGTCGCTGTTTGCCACGCCCACCATGAGAACCTTGGGGTAATAAGGCTGTGATTTCACCAACTGATTCGCGTAGTCTCTGGATTAACCTGTATATCTGCCGTTCCGACAGTCCCAGCTCATCAGCAACTTCGCGTGCCTTTTCACAGGGGCAACGCTTCAATTCAAGCAATGGACGTATGGCTAATGCGCGACGATTTGCTTTATTCCATTCGTGCCCGGGGATTTCTGAAAGATCGGTCATATTCTCAGCCTTTTTTGCAGCGTGCTGACAGCGACTTCGAAAATTTGTTCCGTGCTGACATCAGGTTTGAATGCTACTGACATCGACTTAGAAAAGTCACACCCCTCAAAAAATGGTCACTAAATTAACGTCATTTAAACCTGATTGCAAGTTGATTATGTTACATAAAAATCTCAACTAAAAACCTTGTCGTCCGTGTACTGTTGTGTTACACTTAACAATATGATTAAATCGTGGAAGCATAAAGGATTAAAGAAATTTTTTGAAACTGGCTCAGTAGCGGGGATACTTCCTGCGCATGAGCGCCGTCTTTCGCTCATTTTGGAGCGTTTAGACGCGGCAACAAAGCCAGATGATCTTGATTTGCCTGGTATGCAATTCCACCCTTTATCGGGTCGGTTAAAGGGCTGTTTTTCGGTTTCAGTTAACAGCAACTGGCGAGTAATATACGGCTTTAAAGATGAAAATGCCGTATTAGTCGATTATTTAGATTATCATTGAGGTAGACTATGCGTAAACATTTACACCCAGGCGAACATGTGAGAGACATTCTGATTGATGGTGCTGGCTTGACAGTAACAGAAGCTTCCGAACGTTTGGGGATTACACGGACTTCATTATCTCGTCTTATTAATGGTCATACCGGAATTACACCTGAAATGGCATTGAGATTATCAACATTATTAGGAACGAGCATTGAAATGTGGCTTAACTTACAAATGCACTATGATGTTTGGGTGCTGAAAAAGGCAAACAAACAAATTGGCGTTTCGCCATTGAAAGAAGCTGCTTGAGGAGTATACTCAGCGGGCATACCACAATTCAGCAATAATTTATCGACCTTCTTGATAACGAGTGGATCAGTCTGTCCAAAAATAGTCAGATCAATCTGCACTAGTTCGAGGGGTGATTTCGAGCACGTTCTTTAAGCCGCACCTGCCGTCTCTGTCTCAACGCCCAAAGAGTCATCACTGGCCCTGAAATGCCATAGGCCGCAAAAATAACCAGCAGCATCGTGGGTGGATCAATCGCGATACAGACTAAAATCAATACCATCACCAACACCCCCAGAAAGGGAACCCTATCGCGGACGCTGATATCTTTAAAACTGTGAAAACGGATATTACTCACCATGAGCGCAGCAACGAGGATAGTGATAATACACATCGTAATGACAAATATTTTTGATTGCGTTGTATAGTCATACCAAACCCAGACTATTGAGGCTAAAATACCTGCTGCTGCAGGAATCGGTATGCCCTGGAAATAACGTTTATCACTGCTGGCAGCTTGGGTATTAAACCGCGCCAAGCGTAGTGCTCCGGCCGCTGCAAAAATAAATGCTGCAAGCCAACCCGCTTTACCAAGAGTGGTCAGACTCCAGCTATACATCACTAGAGCAGGTGCGACACCAAAAGAGACCACATCAGCAAGACTATCTAGCTCCATCCCAAAATCAGATTGTGTATTGGTCAAGCGAGCAACACGCCCATCCAGCGCATCCATGATCATGGCAATAAAAATAGCTTCAGCCGCCATGTAGAAATAGCCTTTCATTCCAGCAACAATACTGAAAAACCCAGCGAATAATCCTGTGATTGTCAGTAAGTTTGGAAGTAAATAAATTCCTCGTCTTCGAACTTTTGGCTCGACTATATCATCTGCCTGTTTCCGCACAAATTTTCTCCTTCATGCTAAAGATACTAAAAAAGGATCAACGTTTCGATGACGCTCAAAATGTGATATAATAACGGTAATAACGAGGTTGGGTCAATGCGTATGTAAGGTTAGTGAAGATAATGAATGATTCAAATAAGAAAATTATTATTATTGAGGGTATCACCGAAGAGGGAAAAACCTTTCGTCCAAGTGATTGGGCAGAGCGCATGAGCGGTGCATTATCTTCATTTCAAAAACACCGGATTATCTACTCTCCTCTGCTGCAACCTTCTATCAAAGATGGAAATAAGTGTGTCATGCTTGACCCTGCGTTGAAAATATCCAATCCTGAACTCTATCAATCTGTCCTTGATTTTGCTAAAGTCAATAAACTCAGGATTTGTGACGAAGATGAAACTGAGAAAAAAGTAGATAAAGAGAAATAGCTATACCCAACTTGAAGTGCGATGGGTATAGTCTCCGCGATTGAGATTACGGGATTTGCACTATGTAGTCGCTGTCGCGTAATTGGAAATAACAACAAATAGGCGAAAATGCTCGTCATTGCGAGGAGTTTACGACGAAGCAATCCAGAAT
>JABEVJ010000204.1 GCA_013043985.1 Legionellales bacterium
TAGGCTTCAGTGCTAAAACCTTAATTACGTGATAGCAGCTAACCTATTAAAATTTAACGTTTTTTTCTCAATTTATGTGTCGATACCTCAGACTATATAGTCTCCGCGATCTCAAACGCGGAGACTATATACTCAAATAAACTTAATTTGTTTGAGTATATACTTGTGCTGTGGGTTGATATTTGGTATTTTAGTCAGGTTATTTGGTGCCAACACGATATGGATGTTTTATGATGATTCCAATGAAAATTAAAGCCTCTTTTCTATACACACGACTGCCCGGTTTCTTATTTTTATTTTTTTCTGCAACAAGTGCGTATGCACATATCTCGTCTACCTCCTGTGCTGATAGTAAGACACCCATTCCAGGGTGTATAACGACGATTGCTCCCTCCACGGTTGGAAATACAGGCTTGGAAGTGAATTTTTATGCTGGAGCAAGTCAAAATAGCACAAGCAATACCAGTGGTATTGTTTTTTCACCGTTTGAAACTGATACAATAACTAAAGCCAATAAAAAATCGTCCAGTTTTGTTCCGGGTGTTGGAATAACATACAATTATGCGTTTCCGCGAGAAGATTACTATATTCATGCTGTGTCAGTTGGCTTGAATTACTATCACACTGGCGCCTCACGAGATGGACAAGTTTATCAATATGGTTTCCCACAGTTTAACAACTACACCTATAAAATGAATATCAGCAGCAATCGCGTAATGCTAGATGGTGAAGTTGATCTTCATCCCTTGTGGAATTGTTTGACTATTTTTGGCGAAGCGGGTGTGGGTGGTGCGCTAAATAATATGTCTTATAATGAACAATCTGTATTGGGTAATGGTGGAGCACTTAATCTTGGCGGCAATACTCACCTTGCTTTTGCCAGTGAATTTGGTGGAGGTGTGAAGATGCCCGTCAATCAGAAATCTGAAGTTTCTGTTCGCTACCTTTATGCAAATCTAGGGAAAGCTGAAAGTAATACGGCTTCTGATAGTGGAGCGAGTGAGCTTACACAGCCGATTTCAACTGATTTGACTTCTCAATCAATATTGGTGGGGTATGCTTATCATCTAGGTTAGTCTATATACTCTTCGCGCTTGAATTTTTAGCGTTGTTGCAAGCTCGTTAGACATCGGTCATGTATTCGATATATACTCCCTCGTCTTCCTTACTTGCGCCTAGCCAAAAATCCAATCGCTTTGAGTATGTTTGAGGTATTTTATTGTTTATTAAGGGAATATTGAATGAAACGTCATTGTATGGGTTATCTGTTTTTAACACTTTTGTCCCTTTTTCTTTTTTCAGCTTCAGCCAGAGCCGCTGAGCCTACGCTGATATTTACGTCAATACCTACCGTACAGGATATGGGTATTAGTGCTTCACAAACATTAATCTATACAGTCAAAAATACTGTGCCTCCTACTGGTACAGCGCAAGGTAGTATTCCTATCAATAGCGTAATCTTGCTGCCAGTTTCACCTAACGACGGTATAAGCTGGTCAACTAACTGTAGCAATAATATTGTACCTGCAGGGGGAAGCTGTAATCTAACCGTAGTATTGACAGCAAAAGGTGCGGGCGCAATAAACCAGACCTTAAATATTTACTATGGCAACAGAAACACTGATCTTAAAACGCCTATTACGTTTGGTATTGGTCAGGGGCTTATTTTTACAGCACAGCCAACAAGTGCTCAAAATATGCTTGCCAGGACAACCCAAGTTTTGACATATACAGTTCAAAATCAGTCAACGTCAGCGACAGCAACATTAGGCCAACTGTCTTTTACGCCAGGCTCAGCCAGCGATACAGTTATTATCACCAATAGTTGCAATAAGATAGTTACACCAGGTGGTAGCTGTAATATTAGAGTGACTATTTTTGCAACCAATACGGTAGGTTCAGTCACTCAGGCTTTATCGGTACCTTATACTGAAGGCAGCGTTTCGCCCACCTTACTCTCAAATTCAGTTACCTTCACCGTATCAGCAAATTCAGCCTTGCTTTCTTTTTCGAGAACGCCATCCAGCATTAGCGATATGAACCCAAATACAACACAGAACCTGTTGTATATTGTTCAAAATACAGGAGGTGTTGCTATACCAATAACTACGTCAGTTACCGCTTCAACAGGTACAGGTACGGACACAGCAACAACACAGGACTTCTGTTCAGGTTCAGTTCCTGCGCAAGGTCAATGTACTATTTTGGTTCATATTACAGCACTGACGACAGGAACAATCGCACAGTCACTTCAAGTGTCATATGGTGTGAGTAATGAAATTACCTCACCTATTGCTTTTAGCATCACTAATGCGGTGTTGCCAAGTATCAGCTTTGTTTCTCCACAGCCTCAGCCACAAGATTTAAATGTGAATGGAACGCAGACGCTGACCTATCAAGTACAAAATATCACTGCCACTGCAATAACTGTTAGCGGTTTGTCTGTTTCATCCTCTCCATTGGACAGCATAGGCACTCTGAGTATTGCTCCTGTGACAGGCTTGGTCTGTAGTACAACCTGCAGCAATACAACCATACCTGCTAATTGCTCTTGTGCTGTGAATGTGCCGATTACTGCCGGGCCAACTACATTGGGAACGGTTAATCAGACACTTTCAATTACAAGCAATGCAACTCCCTCACCACTCTTAAGTAATCCGATTATTTTTGCGATTGTTGCTCCCAATAATCGGAACTTTACGTTTGAAAATCAATGTCCTTTCCCTGTGTGGATTGGAATTCATGGTGGTGGCGAAGGAGCGTGTGGCACAGGTTTTACATGTTCTTCAACAAATGAAACCTGCGTTACGAGTACCAGCGATCCTACTGGTACCTGTTATTTTAACGATCAAATGCCCCCAATTGATGGCAATGGTTATGGACTTGCAGCTGCATCAGGACCTGCTGGCAGCGTCGGTGGTGTGGCCACAATCTCTATTCCCATTACGAATGAAGGGATTGATGGTGGGCAACAGATTATCTGGAGTGGCATTATGACTGCCCGAACAGGCTGTGGTGGCGGAGTAGGTACACTTTGTCAAACAGGCGATTGTAGCGGAAACCCGCCAGCAAGTGGGCCGTCTCTTGATCCTGCAGGTGCTTGTAAGCCAGGAACAGGTTTTACACCACCCGCTGTGCAGTTTGAGCCTACGTTGGCAAATGGCTTGAGTCAAGGTACGCCAGGAATTGGTACCGTTAATTACGATAGCTATGATATTACGATGATTAATGGAATTAATGTGCCAATTGCAGGTTATCCCATGAATCCGGGTAAAAATGATAGCGCAGCGGGATTCACCTGTGGTGCTCCAGGCTCGCCCGCTGGTGAGCCCAGTGCTGGAATCGGTGGCTGTTTATGGAATATGACGCCTCCTAACAATGATGTTGCTGATTATGCGATGGTAGCTTACGATGCAGCAAAAGCATGTACTCCACCATCGACTTGTGCTACGCCTGGTGATACCTGTGGTTTGGCGCTTAATCCGGTAGGCAATGTGTTATCTCATGTTTGCAATCCTATTATAGGTTATTGGGATGCTACGACAGTTTGTGCGTTTAATGCAGATTCACCTACTGCGCCAGCTGCCTATCAATGTAATCAAACAGTGACTCCGGCACTTAATGACCCATGGAATTCGTATGCAACGACGGATCTTTACTCCTGTAAGAAAATAACTACAGGTGCAACAGATACAGCAATTCCATCCTGTTATAACGGTGGTTCACCTAATGGTTGTTGCGGATGTGTTAACTGGAATACGCTAGGAATTGATGTTGGCACAGATGCAACATCGTGTGGCGTAAATGTTGCCCAGGGTTGGTTGAATTTTGCTTTGCCGCAGGTGCAATGGTTCAAAGAAGCTTGTCCAAGTGCCTATGTTTATCAATATGATGATGCCACAGGAGCTTATGTTTGCGGAACGCTGAATACAAGTGACGTTGGTGTAAACATGGAAAACTATATTGTTCAATATTGTCCAAATGGCGAAACAGGCGGCATCTCAAATTGAGATAGTCGCTGGCGTGTAATTAAAAATGAGAGCGATTATTGCTTTAAAATTAAGGCTGCATTATGCCAGACTTAATTTTAAAAAACGTTACTTAGGGGATAGCACGGAACGGCTGTGGTTTCCTCTCCCCTTGCGGGAGAGGGTTAGGGAGAGGGGTAAAAAATACCCTTCCAGAGCAGGTAAACATTGCTGACGCAATGACAGCACTTGCGGCCGGACAACCTTATCCTGCTTTTGTTTTTGTTATACAAGAATGTATTTGGGTCTGTTAACACACTAATTTTCAGAGTTTATTCGTTATTTTTCACCCCTCTCCCTAACCCTCTCCCGCAAGGGGAGAGGGAACCACAGCCGTTCCGTTAATATGGGCTACACCTACTACTTTTCGACTTTAGATTCGCATATCTAGCGGAATGATCTTAAGGATTATTTCTATTTTGGTTGTTACGGTTGTTGGCCTGCCTTTCCTGAAACTGCACATCGAATTCGGGTAGAAGCGGTGACCGATTCGGTAGAAGCTCTCTTTTTGCGCTAAAAAGGGATAGTGCAACTTGTGGATTCACCGGATCTACAGGTATTACCTGCAGGGAAGGGGTGCTTCCATTATGATTGCCATTGCCATTGCTATTGCCATTGCCATTGCTATTGCTATTGCCATTGCCATTGCTATTGCTATTGCTATTGCTATTGCTATTGCTATTATTCGTTGGTTTAGTCATTTTTAAAAACCTTTAGTTAGTATTAATATAATTAAAATGCTCATTTGTACATTGCGCCTGCATAATAACAGAACTGTACATATTTACAAGGGAAGAGCGTTCAAAAAGACATAAGAAAAATGCTAAATGTTTATTTTCATTACATAAAAAACCGTTGACTAATTTAATTTTAACTCATACAATTTGTTTATGATTAATTTAAAAATCATAAACACATAACCCAGTTAAAAGGAAAAGGAAATGATCCCATTTAATTTGCAAAACGCTATGATGACAGATTCTGCGTATTTAGCCATTTTTAAAAATGCATTGGCTCGCTATTGCAGGCGAGAAAACCGAGGCGGCTACCAGTTTGGGATATTTGCTAAATTTAGGCACTCTGCCTCTTTGTATCCACGTTTAGCCAGCTTACAAGAAGAGTTAGAGTCTCCTGTAAGTGAAAATGAAAAAAAGAAGGCTGTGTGCCGTTTTCTCCGTTCCCCTGAAACAACCTTTCATAATCACTCCTTCAGTCTGTATTTATTGGATGAGCTTGTTGCTCTGTTTCCAGAGCAACACTGGGAGACATTTTATCCTGCCAATAAAAAATTGGTTTTCTATAGCGGCAATCTCTATAAGGGGATGCAAATAGGGCGATCTGAATTGAATCAGATTTTTGAAAATGGCTTGATGCCCCAGCAATCATCAACGCTTATTGATGATTATGTTAATGATGATAATTTGTGTTTAGGTATCACGATGAGCAAGCGAAAAGAATCAGCGATAGCCCAAGCGACCGGAGTGAGTGTGCAGCGTTCCCGCGATTTTGTCACCAGTGCACCGCGAAATGGCTACTTATTAAAAGTGAATTATCAAGGCAAAGGGGGACTTGATATCCTTGAAACACTCAAGCAGCGAGGCAAGCAATTTGGCGACTGGGTAAAATCAGGTAAAAATCGGATAGCAGTTATTGACAAAATTCCTGCTTCACATATTGAGGGGGCGTGGTTTGTTTCGCATGATAAGGGAATCAGTAATATATATATTCCAAATAAGAACTACGAGGAAACTTTTAGCCCTTTTTTAGAATTACCTACGCCTGTTTCTACACGCTTAGAGGAGTTGTTTTCTCCAAAAATGAGATAGTGAGTGTACCCATCATTTACGAGGTCTCTGTTACGAAATGAGTTTAAAAGATGTGTAGCCCCCAATCTGCCTGCAAAAAGAGTGATTATTTTACCATTTTTTCACCCTGAGATGAACTTGAGCGAATGCCCGTATTTGCAAGCGGGCTGAGGGGTAATTAAGCCCCCTATACGCACATTTGTCTTCAATAAAGGTCATATTCTGGCTTGGTATACAGCGGAGCGACTCTTGAATTGGGCTTTGACGGCGTTGACTGGAAAAACGTTGGCGCTGGAAGTTTTTTATTGCTAAGCTTTATGGTCGCGATACCGATTTCATCTGTGACAAGCTCATTGGCATTAAGATTCTCGCTAAGCTGTTTGGATATTTCTTCTTGTTCGTCGACTCTACCAATATCTTCTTCATTGACAGATGCGATATGAATTGCTTTAACAACGTCTAATTGTACCTCAAAATCTTTTTTGAGTTCAGTCGCTTTATTCCTAATTTCAACCAAAGCATTTAACTCTTCTGAAGTTAGTTGAATTAAATTATCCTTGTTGAAAAAGTCAGCTCGATTCACCGCCCCAGGAATATACTTATCTAACAAAAATTGAGGCTTGGCCACAACGAGGGTGTCAACCATTTCTATTTTTTGCTTGAGATCGTCTTTGGCCTGAATGACAACTTCAAGGCTAATCCATTTCTCCGAGTATTCATTAGTCTCACTGAGGGTGGAGTGAACTTGCTGAAGTCTTTCAATCAGTTCGCTTCGGTTTGTTATTAACAAGTTAATTTGTTGCTTTCTATGTAGCGTCTCTTCGGTGGCATTTGTATCAATGAGAGCTAAAGCAGCTTCTATATTTTTGATTTCTGGATTTTCAGAGGAAAACTGCATAATTGCTGTACTGAGATCAATCTCTTTTCCTTCTGGGTCAATATTATTGTTGTTTACAAGCAAGTCAATTAATATTTTTTGTGATTGATCCCAATTAAGTTTTAATTGAGCTATATAATCGGCATCAAATAAAATTCTATCTATTTCTCTAATTTTAGTTTCAGCACTACCAAAATCTTTAATTTCTTGACTCAAAATGGCCGTAATATTTTTATCGAGCGTGATAAATCCTAAATCATCAAGCTTTCTTTGTACAAGAGCGTTACTAATTTTTGTATGCAGGTACTGAATTTCCTCCATTTTTTTTTCAAAGTCAAGAAAACCACCTCTCGAACATGGTTTAGATTTTTGGGCGTGAAGCTCCGAAAGCAAGTGAATCAGGCCGAGATCACCCAAAAAACTGCTTGGAAACAAGGTAATCAAATCCCCTCTATGTTCATAGGGATAACCATTAAGCTCGCCAACAATTTTAACAAGTCCATCTTGCATAGCCGTTCTGGCAGATAAGATTATGGTTTGCTCCTGGTAACTAAATGATTTTTCAAAGGAAAATTGCTGCATTCCATTGTCATCATGAAAAGTATCGATCGCTATACTGGTAAAATGATTTATTTCTTCTCTTTTTTCGGAGAATTTTTTAACCAATTTGCCTTTTTTGTTAAATAAATAGCATAGAAAAATCAATGCCATTGCCTGATGTTCTATCGCTTTAAGTGAGGTGATAGTCTCGGCCTGAAGTATTTGTTGTGAAAGAGGCATAAATCTTGCAAAATTATCATTATAATCAGCATAAAAACAAATATCATTAAGATTATCAACAAGCTTGGCTAAATCAAAATCAGATAAAGATTCTTGTTCGATATAGATAGATAAATAAATTAATTTCAGTGCAGAAAAACGTGCTACGTCTAGTTCTGATATTCCTTTGGGGGAAATAGAGGCTTGATAGCAATTTTTAAATTTTTTTTCTACACTTAGCGTGAAAAAAGAAGATAAAGCACTTACTTTATCTAAACAAAACTGCCTTGGATTATTAACACAGGCCTCTTCAACCTTTGAAAATTTTTCTATTGGGTCATATACGTATAAATTTAATTTTTTATCTTGTCGCCATTCTCTAAGCGTATCAATTAGACTATTACAGTAGCCTGCTGTGTACATTCCTATACCAATAATGGCATCTTCTGGCTTACAACCGTCTTTGATTTTTACTAAAAGTTCTGTATGAGCAAAACTGGCCCATCCCAAATAAGCGATATTTTTTGCTGGAATGATCCCTCTTCGTTTTTGCTCCATCCTGATTACTTTAGCTTTGATTCCTTCAGTTGTTCCTATTACAGGATTTTTATATCTATTATAGTCTTTAGTACCATTTCCAACTACAATAGGTTTACCTTTTTGATCTATCGAGAGATTGCAACTAAGAGAGTCAGTGGTCGATGCATCCGTTGTAGATGCCAACAAGACCTCAAGCTGATTTGGATCATAGATAAAAAAGAAGTTATTACCTAAATAAGGCCTTAAAGGAACATCCTGAATAAGAAAAGAGGCTGATACGCCATTTTCATTATTAAGAGCCTGAGAAAACTCATATACCCAAACTGATTGAAAATTCGATATATGGTATAGCAATGCTCTCGCCCGTATAGTAAGATGGCGAACGATGAAAATAACCTTAAGTGCTCAACA
>JABEVJ010000205.1 GCA_013043985.1 Legionellales bacterium
TATTAATTTTTATATTTTTAGGATTAATGTGCAATTCTTTGTTTGCATTATTGCAAACTTCTAGGCAAAAATAATGGTACAAGTGCTCCTTATCGTCTTGAGATACAAATATAATTGGTAGTTGTTTCATATCAAGAATAAGTTTTTTTCGAAAAATTAAATTGTTAATTTTCGGAAAAAATTGTTTACTTTTTGTCATTATCCATTGTGTTGGAATAGATGGCATATGCATTTTAAACACCTATTAAAAAATTCAACAGTAACAAAGCTCTTTAATCTACTTTGAGATCAAGGTTTTCATCATTAATTTTTCAGCCGATAAAAGTTAATTATTACTCAATAAATTTCCGGAAAAAGCACATCTTCAAACCCAAATCTCTTGCGATCTGTGATCCGCTCATGGAATAAAATACCCTCTAAATGATCATACTCATGCTGTACTAAACGCGCATGAAAGCCTTCAACTACACGAGACACCTGCTTACCATTTTCATCAAAACCCTCATACCGAATCTTGCTAAAGCGAGGAACATACCCTCTTAATTTTGGCAGGCTGACGCACCCTTCCCAGTCATACTCAATATCATCAGTTAAAATTTCTAATTTTGGATTAACAAGAGCGGTGTAAGGAACAGGCGATCTATTGGGATAGCGTCGACTGGTCTCAAAACCAAAAACTAACACTCGTTGATTAACCCCAATTTGTGGAGCAGCCAGCCCGATCCCTTCTGCTGATTTCATCGTTTCAAACATGTCTGGAATCAATTGCTTCAGTGCTGGATCAGACAACGACATCTCTGTCGACACAGTTTCAAGGCATTTTTCACCCATATATTTTACTGTTCGGATAGACATAGCAGCGATTCCCTTGTGGTAGAAATTAATAAAAAACCGATAATGGTTATTAATGCAGAAAAACCCAGCACCAGAAAGGGTGCAACATTTGAATTAAAAATTTTGGTGCTATAAAGAAATAAAATTGGTGAAATACTGCCAAACACGCTCATGGCAAGATTAAAAGAGACACAGCTACCGATATAACGCTTGCTAAGAGGAAATTGATATAAAACAATAGGCATAATTGAACCTGCATTCATTGCTAACAGAAGACTCACCATAATAATTGCCAAAATAATTGCGCCATATGCTGCAGTATTTAATAAAGCAAAAATGGGATAGCACAACAAAAGTGAACCCCATATTGACATATTTAATATGTTTTTATTACCTTTTATCTTAGAGAAATAGCCAAAAAGTGGTGCACACACAAGAGCAACAGCAAAACCAATGGAACACAGCAACATAGTTGTATACAGACTTATTTTCAGCGTGACACTAAGATACGATGGGAGATACACTGCTAACAAATATACCTGAACAGACATCAAAGAAAATAACAGTGAAGCACTAATCATTTGTGAAAAAAAGGATTGTTCTGACGAGGCGATACTTCCACTATGTTGCTGCGTTTGTTTTAGCTGTTGCTTAAAAGCTGGTGTTTCAGGCTGTCTAATACGCATTAACAAGCATAAAATGGCGATCGGTATAGATAAGAGAAAAGGTAACCGCCAACCCCAAGTGACAATTTGGTGGTATGGAATAAAATACAGGCAAATAAAAGAGACAATTGAGCCAAGTAATAGGCCACTATATATCCCTGAAAATATCAGAGAACAAGCAACTGATGAATCTTTTCTTTCAAACATCTCTGAAAGATAAATGGCACTCCCAACCTCTTCGCCGCTAATGGATAAGCTCTGCAAAATACGACAAGTAACCAGCAGAATGGGAGAAAAAACACCTATCGTTAAATAACTTGGAATAAACGCTATTGAGGCTGTAGCAAGCCCCATCATACCTATCGAAAAAGTAAGCGCCACTTTTCGTCCGTAAGTATCACCGATAAAACCAAACAAGAACCCACTAAATGGCCTCACGACAGCTCCACTTGCAAACACACAAAATGCTAGTAGAATCGAGACAAATTCAGTCTTAACAGGGAAAAAATATGAACCAATCACTTGAGCAAAATAACCATAAATAACAAAATCATATAATGTTAAAATATTACCCAGAAAAACTGATAAAAACAATTGTTTTTTAGAATACAATGCTATTTTTTCCATTTGTTATAAGAACTAATTTGGATAATTTTATTTTCTACGATCACAGGCTTATTTTCAATAATAAAATCATGTGTATACCTAGAAGGTGGAGCACAATCATCAAAGAAATAAAACTTTTCAATTTTCGGTGGAGGCGGACTACCTGTATAGATTGAATAGGTTTCTAGCATTTCCATGTATGCATAATCACCCATTTTTAAATATTTGTTAATATCATTCACAACTAAGGATTGAAAACGTGTGTTTTGTTTTTTTGCAGCAAATGAATAAATAAGATGGAAATTATTCCACTTTCTGACGAGCATGAAACCATGTTTTAATGACAAAACCCCTTCTCGAATATCCTGTATTTGTTGGGCAAAAGATTTATGATGCGCATCACTCCACCAGTAAAATTCAAAATTTTCATAATATTGGCTCGAGATAATGCCGTCATAGTCACCTAGACCTCTTTGGAAAATTACATAGGCATGTGAGGGTGTGCTTGAAAAAAAGAGCATCCTACCTTGCGGATCAACTAAATCCAGTGAAAAATGCTCAATGCCATCAAGTCCGAGTATTTCCTTAAAAACAGACCTAATTTTGAATGAATTGTCAAAAGACGATTTCAATGCACTATCATGCAGCATATGTCGGTTACATCCTAACGAATAAGTAATACAACTATATCCAATTATTATTGATAAGCATTGTTTTATTAGTCTACTTTTTTATAAATGCACCAATTTTGGAATATTATTGCATTCTTAATACAATGTCAAGAAGTTAAAATATCCCTTCGCAACAACAAACCCACCGCGGTACATAACATAATCAAACTACTGTCACTATTCCTTTTGCTTCTATACCGGGTATAATCAAATCTCTTACCTAAGGAA
>JABEVJ010000206.1 GCA_013043985.1 Legionellales bacterium
AAAATATTTACCCCCTTACTCACCGGAATTAAATTTAATTGAAATTCTATGGCGGTTTATGAAATATAGTTGGATATCTTTTTCGGCTTATAGCTGTTTCAACAGCTTAAAAACTGAAATTGAGCGAGTTTTATGCGAAGTGGGCATGAAATACAAGATAACTTTTGCGTAAGTACTTAAGGGCGATACCGTAATGGTTGCTGAGGGGGTTGAAACCGGACTCAGTATCGCGCAAGCCAATCCAGATAAAAAGGTGATTGCTACGCTGTCTATCAGCAATTTCAATAATATTATTCTGCCTGAGGAGACTAAAAATATCATTATCTGTGCGGATAATGACAAAGGGAAAGAACATGCGATAGCCAGTTTAGCAACGGCTATTGAACGATTTCAAGCTCAGGGAAAGGCAGTGTCAGTTGCCTTCCCAACGATGGGGGAGCAGCAAATCAATGCTGATGGTTTGGTGAAAAAAGTGGACTTTAACGATGTTCATCAATTACTCGGCATCGATACGGTGAAGGCTCAAACCAGTCAGGCAGAGCGCATCGAGACAAAGGAAAAAACACCCGAATCAGATAATCAAAATGTGCTGAAAAACCTGTTCGGCTTACCTCAAAATCAAGTTGTCTCTGAGCAAAAACTCGATAAGATTGACGTTTATTTGATGCGAGAGCTTAACAGAGCTGATGAGGCTGATGCAGCAAAAACACCCTCATTGACAGCCGATATGGAGAGGGCATTGAATGCCATTTTTTCCCCTGACAACGGTAATCCTGTTAAAAATAACAGCATTGAATCGCTGTTTTATCCGTCTGAAAACCCCGCTGGCAGTCATCAAAAATCACACGAAAATGATCCAGAAATCGAGAGAAATCGATCCGATTTTTCGTCAGATCATACCGAGGACTCTTCGCCTTCTGTGACAAGAAGCTCATTGTCAAAGCGTGAAAAAGCCATCAGTGCTTTTCTGCCTGTTGAGTCACAAAAAACACCTGAAGCTATCATCGAGCGAAATTAAACGCAATGAATTTTTCTGCTTATTTTTGTAAATCAAATGCTTTACATTTTTATTGTTATTTTGGCAAATTCACCTTTTTGTTAAGCAATGAATTAACAAAATGCACGTTTTTGCACTTTTTTGTAAAGCAATCGCTTAACAAATGACACATTCAACGCACTATTTTGTTAATTAATTGCTTTACAACTTTAAATTTAAATAATTATTTTGTATAGCAACTGCTATACATTTTTAAATTTATTTTTACTAAGTAAAGCAACAGGAAGTTAACGTAATAGGTTGATTTAACTGTCTTATTTGAATTAGTGTATGGATGCAATATTAATTGCGATAGGTGTGCGTGCTATTCTTTTTTTATTGCGTTTGATTACCTAAAAACACTTGATTAAATTTTTAAATTATCTCATTATCCAGCGAGAGCTTTTGCTGACTTTTACATTTAAAAGTCAGTGAAAATTTTTTAGAAAAAATTATTTAATTTTTGGAGAAAAATTCATGACAGATTCAATCATAAAACCAACGACCATTAGCAAAAAAATTCCGGTAAAATTTACACTCCCTGAGCCCTTGGTTGATAGAGTCACCGAATACATGACCTGGGCAGGGTTTGAATCGCAAGATAACTTCATGACGGAGTGTGTGAATTATTTGCTGGAAAGTGATAAAAATTTCAAGCGGTTTTTAAAGGGGAAAAGTATAAAAAATAATTGAAAAAATGATAAAAACGCTTGTTTTTTAGGGTGGATTTGTTATACTAAAGAAGTCGAGTTAGTGTGTTGTTTCGACCAGCACACTAACTCTAATCACAATAAAATCTTAACAGAGGAAGATTACACCGTGACTAACCAAAGCCTACCTGAAAAATTTTCTTTTTGCAATTCTGAAACCCACGCAGAATACACGATTACACTTGATACCGTCCAACTTGAACCTAATGTGTATGACGAAATGCCGGGGCTTGCTACCGATGAATACGTTGATATTGTCGAGGAGTTTTTTGCCTCATCCATTCGCGATGCGATAAAAAAAGCGGAAGAGATACAAAAAAGTGGAGTGTATCAAATCAAGGCCGTTAGAATTCTGGATTCTGAAAATAAACTTATTCTGGGAGGCGAAGAAAAAGCAAATCAGATAGCCTGGATTAAGCCGTTGGTTTCTAAGAATGAAATTGAGGAAAGATTAAAGTTAATTAAAAATTTGCATTCAGATGCTTCTATCGAATGTGGCTGGGATAATTACGAGACGGCGCGGGGTTTAAGGCAAAAAGCATTTCTTTTAACTTTGGCTTTAATTGATAAGAAGTATATAAGCCATCCTGAGGTTAGTGAATTTTTTTACTCAGAAACCTTAACTAAAAATGCAGCTGATTTTGATAAACAAATTAAAGGCAGTTTGAAAGTGTTTTAAAAAACATTTCCACTCCTTCCTCTTAGCAGCGAAAAAAATTAAGGATAACTGAAGATGATTAAATTGATTAAAAAATTTATTAAATACAAAAAAGAGAGCGAAACAAAAAGAAAGGCACAATTTGCGAAAGAATCACTCGAACAGCAAACACTTTTTGATGAAAAAACGAGGATTGCACAAGAAAAGGAAAATGCAAGAAAGGAGATGCAGGCAGCTTTAAAAGCTACATATGCGCACAAAGCAGAAACGGGAGAATTCAGTCAAGAGTTATACAACTCTTATAAAAAAGCTTTCTCAAAATATCAAGCAATTTAAAACAGAAATCAGAAGAAATCGAGGGTGGCTTATGTTGCCATTTTATATCGAAAATAATCTATTATTTGTTGTTTTTTAGTGAAAAAATATTGTATTTTTCCCCGCATTTGTTATAATAAAGAAGTCGGGTTAATGAGTTGCTGAAACAACGCACTAACCCTAATCACAACCAATCCTTAGGAGATTAGGCCATGACTACACATAGTGTACAAGCATCATTCACAATTGACAAGCTTAAAGAAACCCTTACAACCAATCAAACACTTATTCAAGCTGTTGTTGATTATCTCACCTTATCCGCTGCTGCAAAACTTGAACGTCAACGAGTAGATGCTTACATTCGCCCTATTTTTAACTCTTACCGTTTTAGAGTTAGGAAAGATTTTGTTGAATCCTACGGACATGAATACGTTCAACCGTGCGATATAAACTGTGGTAAAAATATTTATTTATCTGATGATGAAATAAGTACCAATGCGTAAATTATCCTGTATAATTTTGTTTTTATTTTCATATAAGGACAAGGGATGAAATATGTAGCGGGCTTATCAGAAGCTGAA
>JABEVJ010000014.1 GCA_013043985.1 Legionellales bacterium
GACCCTGAACCCAACATTCCTCTCTCCTTTTTGTTCAACGAGCCTTATTACACCCTTTTCATCTTTTTTGCAACTAAAACTTAAGGCTAATTGTAAGATTGAGATCGCGGAGACTATAGATATGTGCAACGCTTACCTATTCGGCAAAACTGAAATCGTCAAAATCTAACCTCTTTAATTCAAGGAATTCATTTGCGCTTATGTCATTTAGAGTCAAAACATCGCTATCAATGACTTGAATACTTTTCGCTTTTTCAATTCCTTTTACTAATTTTTCTAAAATATTCTCTGCTTTTTGTTTTTCAAATTCTGAGATATCTTCATCAATAATGAGAATTAGACTTGTTTGATAACACTCATGTGATGGAAGCTCTTCTTCTGTATGTAAACGAATTAAAATAAAACAGATATTTTCATGATCTTCACATTTGAATATTTTGCGTAAAGCGTCAAAATCCAGTCTACTATTAAAATTGTCTGGAAAAGCATCCCTTTGATAACGTTTCACTAACCAGTTGATAAAGTCAGTAACTACATCTTTTGAAACAAAAACTTCTTCACATGGTTTTGTCATTGTTAAATGTGATCTTTGAAGAAAAAACCTATTTTTAGCCTCACACTCAAAAGGCATCTTCTCTTTACCTTTACTCAAAGAAATATGAATTCTCCTTGGGTTTTTCCCTTTAGTATAGTTTCCATCGATTTTGTCTTTTTGCTGACATAATATAATTTCAACATAGGGCTCAATTTGTAAAGAAGGAGTTTGTATATCACAATCTTGGCTTACAACTATATAAATTCCTATTTCAAGCACCTTCTGTGTGTCACATATAGCTAATGGTTTATCAATTTTTAGTAAAGACCCTTGTTTCCAACCATTGTCTCGTATTCTCTGCGCATCAGGAGATAATTTCATGTTAAGCCACCATAAACTTATATTTTAGGTACCATTTTTTCCAGCTTTTTATATTTTTGCTCTTTATCCATTGATTTAAAGTCTGCCTGTTTTAGCAAAAATTGTCTTTTTGTGGTGGTTTCTTGATTTAGGCTTAATCGTGATTGTATTTTCATTAGATATTCTCTAAGCACACATAAATCAATATCTTTTTCTGTTAATAAATCATATAACGATTTCTCACCACCCAATTTTTTATAAAGAAATGTTCGCACTTTAAGATTTTCAAAATCCTCAAACAAACTAAATATTATATTAAGCCTATTTTGATTACTTGGCCTTGGTTCTTTTCCATCTAACCATTCATAGATAGTTGGCCTTTTAACTCTTAACATTCCGGCCAATAGTGAAACATTAAAGCCAAAATTTGATTTTAAAATTTCAAGCTGGTGTTTTGTACTAAACAATCCAACCTCATGTTTATCCATAGGTAGACTATTGGGATGACTTACATCCAAATATGTATTTTCTTTCGATTTTGTTAAAGGAAAAGGTATTATTTGTCCCGTTCCTTGAAATTCAGGTGCTCGATAACTCAGATACTCCCGGATCTCGCTCTCTCTTGATTCTTTTAATAAAACGTTTCTTCTCATCTAAAATCCTTATTTCCATTCTTCAAGTGCAGTTGGAGTAATAGAATTTTCAAATGCTATTACTATACCTTCATGTAATTTTTCGATTTTTTTTACTATTTCGGTTATATTAAAATCTTTGTTTTTTTCTTGACCTTCAGTAAAATGGTCAATATCTAATATTGCAAAATTGCTTAAAGCTTTTGCTTGATTATTTGTATCTAGTGCCAAATAGCTTGCGCTTTGCATTAAATCTTGTGGAATCAAGATATTTTTTTCGCTAATAATTTCTTTGGCATTAAAGTGAGAAACTTTAATGTTAATAAGACCCTCGTTTGTTTCTTGAATCGTTTCTGATTTAATAAAAAATTTATCCTTAAACCCGCTATTCTTCTCTAAATGAAACCCTAATAACTCCTTGTTTAAGTATTTTTCAGGGGTGTGATGTATAGCATTGATATACCGAATCCCTATCCGTGAGTAGAGGCCTATTTCTAAGATAGAATTAAATTTATCAAGAACAATTTTGAGTTTATTGATTAATTTATCGAATGTTTCATAATGAGTAGTATGAATAGTAATAGTATTTGTATCTGCAATAATCCCTGTTATATTTAGTTTATCTGCAAAATGCCACTGGGTCATTTCTTTAACGCTTGGCTCGCTTTGCTGGTTAAATTCTATTGCTTTAATTTGAATTTTGTTACAAAGAGGAAAATCTTTCCTTATAGAACCTTGAAGCGTTGAAATAAATGTTTCAAGATTCATTATCGGACTAATTCTTACTTGAGCCAACACATAACTCAAAGGGGATTTTGTTAGCTGATTCGTTTTCATTGTGTCTGAGACCTTTTAAAAAAATCTTACATAATATCTTACACTATAGCTAGTTACTTAGCAACTCTATACAAAATCATTTTTTCCTCACATCCCTCCCAGATTAATGATATACTCAACACACATGAACACCATTTCAAACCACATGAACATCATTTCAAACCACATGACTCCCTACCGATTACCCAAACGCGACCGAAACAGCCACAAAGGCTTATTTGGGCATATCGTCGTGATTGGCGGAAATCTGGGCATGTCGGGCGCTCCTCGCATTACTGCTGCTGCTGCCCTGCGCGCAGGAGCAGGCAGAGTCACTTTAATCACTCGTCCTGAACATGCCGCACTAGCCAATATCACCTTCCCCGAATTAATGTGCCTTGGTGTTGAGTCTTCCCTAGATATTCCCACTGAATTCGAGTCAGCCTCTATTTTCGCCGTGGGTCCTGGACTCGCTCAAGATGCATGGGCCGAAAACATGATGCAATATGCCCTTTCAAAACAAACACCGCTTGTCATCGATGCAGATGGCTTAAACTATCTCGCCAAACACAAAACAAAACGTAATAATTGGATACTCACTCCACACCCCGGCGAAGCTGCCCGGCTGCTTAATACCAAAACAACTCATATTCAAGCTGATAGACTTAAAGCCGTCAACGAGTTGCAGCAAAATTATGGCGGTGTCAGCATATTAAAAGGCGCAGGTACTTTGGTCGCTGCAGAAAATGAACCCACTCATCTTTTTGATCAAGTGGGAAACCCAGGTATGGCAAGCCCTGGTATGGGTGATTGCTTAACAGGAATTATTGCAGCCTTAGTTGGTCAGCACCTTTCCTTAAGTGATGCCGCCAGGCTTGGCGTGTGGGTTCACGCCAAAGCGGGCGATATGGCAGCGCAAAAAGGTGGTGAAAGAGGCTTGTTAGCCTCCGATTTACTGCCCTTCATACGAGAGTTATTAAACAATGACTAATACCACTTATTACGTTCCAGATAGTGACGCTATGGAGGCACTCGGTGCCAGTTTGGTCAATGCGTGCCAAACTGGCAGCAAAGTAATTTTTTTATATGGTAACTTGGGAGCAGGTAAAACAACTCTTGTCAGAGGTTTTTTACGAGCATTGGGGTTTAAAGGCTCTGTAAAAAGCCCAACCTTTACCGTTGTTGAGTCTTATGAAGTCAATCATCAGCTAATTCACCACTTTGACCTCTATCGCCTGAATGATCCTGAAGAACTTGAGCAATTGGGTATTCGTGACTATCTAGACGAGGGTAATATCTGTTTTTTTGAATGGCCTGAAAAAACACAAAATAACTTGCCATCACCCCACCTATCTTGTTATATTGAAATCCTAAAGAATGGGCGAAATGTGCGCATCGTCAATAGACCTCTTGCATAACCCGCTTCTGCAAAAAAGGACGAAAAGCACCGGAGCGACAAAGTCCTTTGAAGTATACTCAACGCACATGAGTTTTCGGTTTTCTGACGTAGGCATTTTTCGTCAGGTTGCACGATTAAAATGCGGTAATAGTTATTCATATTATCGCATTTTAATCGTGCAACCTGGCGAAAAATGCCTACGTCAGAAAACCGAAAACTCATGTGTGTTGAGTATATACTGCGCGGGCAGTATAGAAGTAAGGTTATGTAAGAGGTCTAACGTAGCGCAACATAAAGGAGTGCAATTATGCGAACCTGGCAACGGAGGTTATTAAATGCCTTGTCTGCTCTTGTGTTTTTGTTGCCTTTCTCCATATGGGCAGCAAACGATATTGTTCTGAAACAAGCCAGGATTTCAAATGCTACTACAGACCATGTCCAATTAACTTTAAATTTAACACAAACACCCCAATATAAATGGTTTCTGCTGTCTAATCCGACCCGACTGGTGATTGACTTACAACAAACCACGAATAACGCTGATTTTAAGCATTTACCACTTACCGATACCCTCATCCAGAAGGTAAGAGCTGGTAGTCAATCTGATCAAACATTACGCCTTGTCCTTGAACTTGCCAAACCAGCTTCTATCAAAATCCATACCGCATCATCGGCTTCAGGCACATCCGAACAACTTATCATCCAGTTGACATCAAAAATTGATACCATCACAACAACATCGACTCCCTCTCCTCAAAACAAAAAACAATCATCCCTGACGACGATAAATACCACTGTTTCTCCAACTGTGCACAAATCTTCAACTATTTCTAGCAATACAACGCAACCAATCCTGTCCATCCCTGCAAAACCGATTTCACACAAGATTGTTGTCGTCATTGATCCAGGCCACGGCGGAAAAGACCCTGGAGCAAGCGGTACAAATGGCCAACATGAGAAAGATTTGGTACTTGCAATTTCACGCGATTTGTATAAAGCATTAGAAAAAAATTCCAACATGACGGTGTATATGACCCGTTATGGTGATTATTACATTGGCTTGCGTCAACGCTTACAAATGGCCAGACGTGATAAGGCGGATATCTTTATTGCTATCCATGCCGATGCCTATAAAGACGCTTATTCAACTGGAGCATCTGTTTTTGCCCTCTCTATCCGCGGAGCGAGTAGCGAAGCCGCCCGTTGGCTGGCTGAAAAAGAAAACTACTCTGAGTTGGGTGGGGTCAACTTAGCAGGTAAAAATGATGTTTTGCGATCTGTTTTAATTGACCTTTCACAAACAGCATCAATTAGCTCCAGTCTTTTCCTGGGGAGCGACTTATTGACGCAGATTGGCATGATTTCACCGCTGCATAAGACAAAAGTGGAACAAGCACCCTTTGTGGTACTTAAATCGCCTGATATTCCTTCTGTCTTAGTTGAAACTGGCTTTATCTCCAATCCTGCTGAAGAGCGTGCGCTCAGTAATGCCGCCTATCAACAAAAAATAGCTAATGCGATAGAAAAAGGCATTGAAATGTATTTTAACCAACACCCGTCAATTTAGGAGCGATCTGCGATTGAAGATCAAGCACTTTATTACCCTAATCATGCTATTTTTTGTGAGCACTGCCTTTGGCAGCTCATCAACAGGAAGATTTTTAGCATTGAGTGATCTTCATTTTAATCCTTATCGTACTTGCGTTAGACAAAAAGTTCCCTGTGCCTTAATTCAAGCATTACAAGCTGCACCTGCTGATCAATGGGCTGCTATTTTGCAAAAACAGGACTCAGCTATCCCCAGTCAGTATGGTTCAGATATGAATGCAGCCTTATTGATATCAACATTAAATGAAATTAAAAAACTCCCCCAAAATTATCAGTTTGTTATATTAACGGGTGATTTGCTAGGGCACCATTATCATGAGTATTTTCAGCAGTTTACCAACGATACATCGGTGCAGGATTACCAGCAATTTGTCAACAAAACGAATACCTATCTGCAATTACAGTTAGAAAAAACTTTTTCCGGTATCCCGATTTATCTCATTCCGGGCAATAATGATGGCTATGAGGGTGATTATAATCCTGGTTCAGCCAGTGGATTTTATAAAAATATGACTCAACTATGGCAGCGTACAATCCCTAATCCTGAAAATAAAGCCTCATTTGAAAGCACTTATCCGCAAGCGGGTTATTATGCGATCACGGTCAAAAACAAGACGCAAACAACCAACCGCGTTATTTTTTTAAATAGTGTTTTATTTTCAATATTTGCTAGTGGATCAAATATTCAAGCACTGGCGCAGCAAGAATTAGCGTGGCTGCAAAAACAATTAGAGGACGCAAAACAAAATAATCAGCTTGTCTGGCTGGTTTATCATATTCCTAACGGCATAAGTCCTTACGCAACTGCCCAATTAAAACTTCATATGTATATCGATGCGCCGATTCCATTTTGGCAATCTCAGTATAATACTGCCTTTTTAAATTTAATCACGCAATATCCTGGTACCATCACCGCATTAATCACGGCACATGAACATATGGATGCATTTCGACTCATCAATAATGCTTCATCTACTCCATTACTCAATGCCTCTGTTCCTGCAATATCCCCGGTTTATGGCAATAATCCCGCATTTAAACTGTATGAATACAACCCTGATACATTACAGTTAACCAATTTTCAAACGTATTATTTTAATGAACAAAATGGCAACTGGGAATTAGAATATGATTTTAATACTGCTTATAAATCCGATTGCAAGACTTGCTCAATTTTAAATATTTATTCGAGCATCACACAAACGGGCTGGCGAACTGATCTTTATCAAAAATATTATGACATAGAAGCAAACAACCAATTAATCAATCAAAAGGCCTGGCTGCCTTATTATTGGTGTGCCATTGGGCAGCAAACTGAAGAGGGATATTTAGGGTGTTTGGGTACATAGTCTCCGCGTATGAAAGCTAACTTAATACTCGACACACATGGGGCAACATGATGACTTTTATAACTGTTGCATAAAATAGTTTGCTATACTACAATAAACTAGTTTACAATCTGGTTTATTTGGAGATTTGTATGTTTATTGAAATTGGTGCATTTGAAGCTAAAGCCAAACTATCCCACTTATTACAACAAGTTAAACACGGACAGTGCTATACCATTACTGTTCGCGGACAAGCAATTGCAAATTTGATCCCTACTGAAACTTCAATGCATGCCAATATAGTAAAAGCTGTAGAGCGGATGAGAAGTATGCCCAAAATTAAAGGGATCAATCACGAGACCGTTACTTCATGGATAAGTGAGGGACGTCGATGAGAATAGTGCTGGATGCATCGATGGCCTTAGCCTGGATATTTGAACGTAAGCTTGCAACAGAGATTAAAACAGCGGATGAGGCTTTATTAATGCTTGCACAAGAAGAAACTGAAACGTGGGTTCCGCCACTTTGGTTTATTGAAACGTCTAATGCCTTGTTGGTAGCTGAACGGCGACACGTCATAAAAGAAGCGCAAGTTATTGATTATTTGAGTCGATTATCAGAATTGAGCATTATGAGCGATGAAATATCAATCGCTACTCAACGCAACTCTGTGATGGCATTAGCACGTGAATATGGGTTAACCGCCTATGATGCGACTTATTTAGAACTTGCACTGCGTAAAAATGCAATATTGGCCACGTTTGACGTGCAATTGGCCAATGCCATGCAATCTGCAGGAGGCGTTGTTTTTAACGCTTACTCGACAAGTAGCGTAGTGAAAATTTAACTTTCATAATCTTAAAAAAACCGTAAAATATCATCAATAAAATGATATCCCTGCTCGGTCAACATCACTTTGCTATCATCATATTCCAATAATCCGCGATCTGTCGCTTGTTGCAGTCCTGAAACAAGTATTTCCCGATTTAATCCGGTGTGTTGTTCAAAATGAGCGAAAAAAATAGGCGTTTTCAAGCGCAATAAATTCAACATATATTCAAACGGCAAGGCTGTTGGAGAAACAATGCGATTTTCACTCAAAAAAGAATCAACCCGTCCAAGATAATCTTTAGGCTGCCTTGTTTTAGCTGTTCGAATAATCGTGCCATCTTCCAGCGTAATTTTGCCATGTGCCCCTGCTCCAATCCCGATATAATCCCCAAATTCCCAATAGTTGCGATTATGTCGGCATTGTTTGCCCGCTTGTGCATATGCCGAAACTTCATATTGTTCATAACCAGCTGCGGCTAAAAAGGCCTGCCCTGTTTGTTGCATCTGCCAAATCAGCTCATCATCAGGCAACGCGGGCGGTTTGCTATAAAAAAGCGTATTGGGCTCCAAAGTCAATTGATACCATGAAATATGGGTTGGTTTCAAAACACTGGCCTGTTGTAAATCGGCCAGCGCTTCTTCTGGTGTCTGTTGTGGCAATCCAAACATTAAATCCAAATTGATATTGTCAAAGCCTGCTTGCTGCGCAGTTGACATCGCATGAATGGCTTCATCGGCTTTGTGAATACGTCCTAATCGTTTTAAATGTTGATCATTAAAACTTTGAATGCCAATCGATAGGCGATTCACCCCAGCCAGCAGATAGTGCTCAAAACGAGCATGTTCGATTGCTCCAGGGTTGGCCTCCAGAGTAATCTCAATATCTTGCGCGCAATTTAATTCACTTTGAACAGCCGATAGAATACGGGCAATCCCTTCACCTGAGAATAAACTGGGCGTTCCACCCCCAAAAAAAATACTCGTTACTTCACGCGTACCAACCCATTTTTTATCGTGTTTCAAATCCAAAATTAAAGCATCAATATAATCTGCCTCAGGCAATGATTGGCGTGGTAAAGCATGTGAATTAAAATCACAATAGGGACATTTGCGCACGCACCAGGGGAGATGAATATAAAGACTTAGAGGAATAAATGTCAGCATGAGAAAATCGGCAAGGTAGTGAAAAAAAACTCAATAATTAAAAGCGGATAATCATTTATCAAAAATTGAGAGCGACGCCCTAATAATTGATCCGGCGGTGTTTTAACGCCTTGTACAGCAAACTGATATAAATCACAGTCTGCGTCAACAAGACCAAACTCAAACGGTTTACGAACAACCTGATCTTTATCATGCAATAAAATCTCTCCTATCGAGCGATTACCCAAAGATTGAAATTCAGCCTTAAAAGCTTGATAAGTCGGTTCAGGAATAATGGTGCGGCCATACGTCAGTGGCACACCCTCTTCTTTATAATACATTTGGCGAATTAATCCTTGTGATGCATGAACAATCGCAGCCTCTTCTTCTGGAAATCCACTTTCCGTCTCACCCAGCAAACAGAATTCAACATCAAGTCCATGCAGAAGCAATGCTTTTTTAAGGTGATTGACATTCACTATCCAGTGCGCTAAATTGGGGCAGCCTGCGGTCAAGGCGTCCTGACTCGCGCTCTTCCATCCGTACATGGTTTATCCCCCTATGAAATTATCTGATTATAAAATTATTTCTCTTGCTGTTTTAGGCTCCAGTCTAGAGTATTTCGACTTTACTATTTACGCCCTCTTTGCACATTATATTAGTCTCAATTTTTTCCCGCAGCATAACACATTTATTGCACTCATGAATACCTTTGCTGTTTTTGCCATCGGTTATCTGGCTCGTCCAATTGGCGGTGTGCTGCTGGGTCATATCGGTGATTATTATGGCCGCAAGCACGCATTTACTTATGCTATTTTAGTCATGGCGGCCGCAACACTGCTTATCGGCTGCTTACCCACTTATCAGTCGATAGGCATTGCTGCTCCGATTTTACTTGTTTTGTTACGTTTGCTGCAAGGTTTATCCATGGGCGGCGAAGTTGCTGGTGCCATTACCTTTACACTTGAGCATTATGAGAAAAAACGTAGAGGGCTGATGCAGTCTTTTATTATTCTAGGAATGTCGTTAAGCAGTGCAATTGCCGGACTAATTGGCTACGCGCTGATTAACTGTTTAAACGCACAGCAAATGTTGAGTTGGGGCTGGCGCATTCCTTTTGTTTTTGGCTTTTTTCTTGGCTTAGTCGGATATGTTATGCGAAAAGGCTGTGCGGAAACGCCTGCTTTTTTAGATACGCTCAAAAAAGATGACATTTGCAAAGTGCCTTTTTTCACGCTAACAAAACATTATCCAAAACAAATGTTGATCGGCTGTTGTTTAGCTGTATTGACTTCTTGTTTTGCATCATTTTTATTATTTTCACCTACTTATTTAGCCATGCACGCAGAATTTCCCGCTAATTATGGCTTCGCAGTTTCTTCCGTTGGATTTTTAACGCTGGGATTGACCAGCGTAGTAGCTGGTGCACTCTCTGATCGATTGCACTATAAAAATTTATTCCTAATCAGTGGATTTCTGACTATTGTGGTGGGTTATTTTGTATTTCAGATACTCTTGGGCTTGCCTGCTTATACTAGCATAACAATGCCGATTCTATTGGCAGCGATCATATGTTTATCCATAGCCGTTGGTTTATCAAATGGTATTTATGCCATTGCCATTGCTGATCAATTTCCCACTAATGTGCGCTATTCAGGTATTGGTTTTTGCCAAAATCTCAGCATGGCATTAGTTGGTGGAACAGCACCGCTGATTTTTACTGGGTTAATTCATATCAGTCAATCACTGATGGCGCCTTATTATTACTTAGTTGCTTGTGCTGTTGTTGTTTTGATAGCAGCATACTTTACTCAGAAAGCTATGGAGAGAAAACATGACTTGGTACCCCGTTGCAACTACGAATGATTTTATCACCGAACGTGTCAAGACGATTTTTCTGCATGACGTAAAAATATTGCTGATACATTTGAACAACCGCTACTATGCAATTGAGGATTTATGCACCCACGATGGAGGTGATTTATCAGGCGGGGAAATTGAAGGTAATGAAATTATTTGTCCACGGCATGGCGCCCGCTTTTGTATCACCACTGGCGAAGCGCTCACCCCTCCTGCCTATGAAGATATTGAAACTTTTCCTCTCAAAATTGAGGGTGATATCATTTTGATTGAGAGTGAGGGATAACGCTTGATTACCCCTCAGTCCGCCTGCAAATCCAGCATTCGTTAAAATTTATCGAATGATGAATAGATGATGAAATAATGACTCATTTTGCAGGCGGATTAGGGCTACACATCTTTTGAGCACAATACGCGACAGCGACTATATACCCAAAGCGTTTCATATTTCGGGATTTATGACGCAGCTATTTTTCGTCATGGGAAATAATTAAAACAAGCAATAGTTACTCATATTGTGTAGTTTTAATTATTTCCCAGGGCGAAAAATAGCAAGTCAGAAACCCGAAATATGAAACGCTTCGGGTATATATCCTGAGGTATCGACACATAATTTGTAGCTGTCACGTAATGTGGAAATGATAGTAAATATGGAAAAACGCTCGTCATTGCGAGGAGTTTACGACGAAGCA